>JAKAHF010000176.1 GCA_021815245.1 Actinomycetes bacterium | reverse complement strand
GCGTTGACGTTGCCGAACTTGACACCCGAGGTCCCGGTGACATCGGCGAAGCCGGAACCGGTGATGACCACCGTGTTACCGCCCGCCGCCGGGCCGGCCGCCGGGTCGAGCTTGGCGACCGTCGGAACGCCGTAGGTGTACTTCGTGGCCGTGCCCGTGGCGCTCGTGCCGGCCGGGTTGGTGACCGTCACGTCGACCACCGTGCCGCTCGTGCCGGCCGGCGAGACCGCCGTGATCAGCGTCGGCGAGACCACGGTGAACGTCTTGGCTGCCACGAGACCGAACTTGACCGCCGTCACGCCGGTGAAGCCCGTGCCCGTTATAGACACGGTCGTGTTGCCGTTCGCGGAGCCGCCCGAGGGCGAGAGCTGCGTGATTACGGGCGCGCCGTAGCTGTACTTGGTCAGGTTGCCGGCCACGCTGCTGCCGGCCGTCGTCGTGACAATGATGTCAACGGTGGTGCCGGTGGTGCCGGGAGGAGCGGTCGCGGTGATTTGAGTGGTGCTGTTGACCGTGAACACCGACGAGGTGCCGCCGAACTTGACGCTGGCCACACTGGTGAAGTTGGTGCCGGTGATGATCACGCCGTTGCCACCATTGGCCGAGCCCGCGGCCGGGCTCACGCCCGTGACCGTCGGCATGGCGCCTGTGCCGAAATCGGCTTCACGCACACGGATGATGAGAGCGACCGCCTGCGCGCGTGTGAGAGTGCTGCCCGGGGTCAGGTTGCCGTTGCTGCCCTTGACCACCTCGTGGTAGACGAGGTAAGCAGTGCCGGGGGCATGCACGGCGGCGACTTTGGCCGCATCCTTGTATGCCGCGAGAATCAGGGCGCCTTCAGCCCCGTACCAGGCGCTGAGCGACCCGTAGGTGCCCTTGCTACCGGCGATGACGCCGTTCTCGTCGAGCTCTTTGTCGCTGAGATAGGCGCCCAGTATGTTGTTGGCCTGCTGGCGCGAGATGGTGTTGTTGGGCTTGAACGTTCCGTCGGAGTAGCCCGAGATAATGCCGGCCTTCACGCCGCCTTCGATATACGTGAAGAACGTGTTCGTCTTGGCTACGTCAGGGAAGGTCGCGACGCTCGGCGAGTAGGTGGACACACCGAAGCCGTCGACGACCATCTTGGCGAATTGGCCGCGCTTGACCGCTTCTTTGGGATGGAAGCTGCCATCCTGGAAGCCGGCAGCCACAGTCGCGGCTTGGGCGGCCGTGACACCATATTGGCTCTGCCATTGGGCGTCGCTTATGTCGGTCCATTTGTCGGCGAGCGCGATACCGGCGCTCACTAGGGTGATGGACACGACCAGCAGGGACAGTACGATGCCCCAAGCTATTCGGCGCCCTCTGACCCCCCTTCGAATACCACTCATCACGTTCCTCCTCTGGCTTTCTGAGCAAGCTTCTTTGTCGTGGAATGAAGCATGAAAGGCTTGACTGGCTATGGGCTGGCAGCGTGGATTCTCAACAGGTCCGATCCCTCCTCGGCAGGCGGGAATGGCGCGGAAGCGCGGACTGCCCTCCGTCATCGACGGCGGGGCTCACCCTTTTCTGGCACTCGTGTCCGTGGCGCATAGTGCTCCTTTGCGAGCCACGTGTCTTACCGAGCGGGCACGGGGTGACCGTTGAGCGAGACACTATACTCGATACTGCTGGTCTCTCCAATATTCAAGCCCCTTGCCCTGGGTCCTCCAGCAACTCCGGCCCCGATTGCGCCGGGGGGCCCGCGCGCAGCGCGGGCCCCCCGGATAGTTCAGCCCTATGGCAGAGTCACCTCAGACCAGGCTCACGGGTTCCAGGTGATCGTCAGCACCGCGCTCCACGACTCGCCACCGTCGACTACCTTGTCGTTGTTGGTGTCGAAGCCGAGTTGTATGGCGTATGTCGCGTCGGTGTGACCGCCTTCGTGCAGCCAGTAGACATAGCCGCCCGAATCGGTGTTGGCGCCTGAATCAGGCGCTATCGCGTCGTCGGAGGGAGTCCAGTGGAAGCGCGGGTTCTTCGCGGCCGCACTCGCCGTATCGAGCGGCTCGCCCCACTGATCGAGGATCTGCATTCTCAACTCGATGAACGTCCCCGCGTCGAGAGTGACACTGGTCGCCCCGCTCCACGTGGTCCACGTGCCTCCCTCCTCGCGCCACTGGGAGATGCCCCTGCTGGTCGCGACCGGGGTCAGATACTCATAGGCATTGGTGGCGGTGTCGCTGTCGACGCCCCTCGTCACCGTCACGTCGACCTGTCCGGCGCTGTGTGCCGGAGTCACGAACGTGATGGTGGTGCCGGTTCCGTTGACTACGAACCCAGTGGGTAGGCTCCCCGGCGCAAGGTTGTTTCCGCCGATCGTGATCTGAGTCGCCCCGGTGAAGTTGGTGCCCGTGATGACCACGGTGGTCCCACCGTAGGTCGGGCCCGATATCGGGTTGAGGTTGGTGATCGAAGGCGGCCCAGCCTGATAGGTGAAGTCATCGGCCGCTGTGTTCGGGCTCGTGCCTGCCGGAGTGTTGACACGAACATCGTAGGTGCCGGCAGCCTTTGCGGGCGCGGTGACCTCGATCTTGGTCGCGGTATGGCTCACGAAGCTCGCCGCGGAGATGGTCGTCCCGGCGAAGTTGACACTGGTCGCGCCGGTGAAATCGGTGCCGTTGATCGCCACCGTGTAGCCGCCGGCCGTCGAGCCGTTCGTCGGGCTGAGGCTCGTGACCGTCGGCCCGTAGCTGTAGTCGTCGGCGGCCGTGTTGGCGCTGGTGCCGTCGGCGGTGGTGACACGCACATCAACGGTGCCGCCGCCATTGGGCGCCTGCACGGTGATCGCCGTGCCGGCCGCGTTGACCGTGAAGTTAGCCGGCAGGATGGTGGTGCCACCGAAGAGCACGCTCGTCGCGTCGGTGAACCCGGCGCCGTTGATGATGACGTTGTTGCCGCCCGCGGCCGGCCCGTGGTCGGGGCTCAGGCTCGTGATGACCGGGGCGCCATAGGTGAAGTCGTTCTCAAGACCGGCGGTAGAACTCCAGTCGTATTCGCCGTAGACCTTGACCTGTACGACGCCCGCCGCGTGGCTCGGCGTCTTCACAGTCAGGAGCGTGTCTGAGAATACGTGCAGAGCGGTGCCGTACGAGCCACCGAAGGCCACAGCGGTCGCATTGGTGAAACCCGTGCCGACGATCGTCACGGTCGTGCCGCCGGTCGTCGGTCCGTGGTTCGGGTCCATAGTGGTTATGACCGGCGCGTAGTAGTAGTCATCGGCGGTCGTGTTGGCGCTCTTGACCGCCCCGATGTTGACCCTGATGTCGACCTTGCCGGTGCCGGCAGGCGCGAGGAGGGTGATGGTGGTACCTGTCGCGTTGACGGTGAAGTTCGCCGGAAGGATGGTCGTCGCGCCGAAGTTGACGCTCGTCGCCGCCAGGAAGCCGCCGCCCTGGATGACCACCGTGTTGCCGCCGCTCGCCGGCCCGTGATTCGGCACCACGCCGGTGACCGACGTGCCGTAGGTGTACTTGGTGGCCGCGCTCATCCCGCTCGTGCCAGAGGTGGTCACCACGCGCACATCGACGACCTGGCCGGCCGTTCCGGAGGGGGCCGATGCGGTGATCTGAGTGGAGGAGTTCACGACGTACGACACAGCGGGCTTCTCGCCGAAGTAGACGGCGGTGACGCCCGTGAAGCCGGTGCCGGTGATGATGACGGTGGTCCCCGCGGTGGTCGGTCCGGCGTTGGGCGTCAGGGCCGTGATGACCGGGCCGCCGTAGTAGTACTTGCTGGCGTTGCTGACGGCGCTCGTGCCGCCACCCGTCGTCACCTTGACGTCGACGGTCACCCCGCCGTAGTTCGACGGTGCGACAGCGGATATCTGAGTGGGCGACGTCACTGTGTAGCTCGTGGCGGCCTTGTCACCGAAGTAGACCGAGGTCACGCCGGTGAAACCGGTGCCGGTGATGATGACGGTGTTGCCGCCTAGCGCCGGGCCCGTCGTGGGAGAAAGTCCTGTGACCGTCGGGGGTCCGTAGCTGTACTTGCTGGCAGCGCTCGTCGCGGTGGTGCCGCCCGGAGCGGTGACGGTCACATCGACCGTGCCCGTGCCGGAGGGCGCGACGGCGGTTATCTGGGTGTTCGAGACCACGTTGAAGCTGACGGCCGGCTTGGTGCCGAACTTGACCGCGGTAGCGCCGCTGAGGTTCGTGCCGGTGATGATGACGGTATTGCCGCCCGACGTCGGTCCGCTCCCCGGATTGAGGGCGGTCAGAATCGGCAGGCCGTAGTTGTACTTGCTGGCGGTGCTCGCGGCACTCGTGCCCGCCGCCGTCTCGACCTTCACGTCGACGGTGCCGATGGCGCCCGCCGGAGCGACGGCCGTGATCTGCGTGGCGGAGTTGACGGTGAACGTGGCTGCCGTGGTGCCGAACTTCACGGAGAAGACCTCAGTGAAGTTGGCGCCGGTGATGATCACCGTGTTGCCACCCGATGGCAGGCCCGAGGAGGGGTTGAGGCTCACGATGGTCGGAAGCGCGGTGGAGAACGTCACCGCTTTGACGCGCAAGATGAGGGCCACCGCTTGGGCGCGGGTCAGGTCGAGACCCGGGCCGAGATACATGTTTCCGTTGCTGTAGCTGCCCTGCACCACGCCGCGATAGATCAGGTAGGCGGTGGCGGGCGCGTGTACCGCGGCTACCCGGTTGGCATCGGCATATTGGGCGAGAATGCTCTGTCCCTCGGCGACGTACCAGGTGTTGAGGCTCGGATAGTTGGCGGTCTTGCCGGCCAAGTGGCCCCGGAGGTTCAGCTCTCTCTGGGCGAGATAGTTGCCCAGGATAGAGTTGGCCTGCTGCCGGATGATGCTGTTGTTGGGACCGAACGTGCCGTCGCTCTGCCCGGCAATGAGACCGGCTTGATGCCCGCCTTCGATCCAAGGATAGAAGTAGTTGCTGGGAGGAACGTCAGGGAAGGAGGGTGAGGCGGGATACGCGGTCGCCACGCCCAGCCCGGCAGTGGCCATTTTGGCGAACTGAGCCCGGTTCACCTGCAGGTTGGGCCTGAAGGTGCCGTCGGGCCAGCCGTCGGCAACCGTCGCGGCCTGCGATTCAGAGATGCTGTAGGTGGATAGCCACCAAGCGTTGGTGGCGTCTGACCAAGGTGGAGATGCCCAAGCCGAACTCGATAGGAGCAGCATCACGACGATCGTGACGACGATCGTCAGACCGACCTTCGTGGATCTCGCCCCAAGGGCTTTGCCTCTCATGACATCCTCCTCAGCTGACTGACTATCATCGGACATTTGTTCTCAGACGTGGGAGCGACAGTTTGGTTCCCTTGGCGTGGCGGAACCGGTTCCATCAGGGATAGTCGAGATGTGCGTTCGTCTCGCCACTTCGCAAGGGCTCTGTGCCCAACCGGCGCATCGCGACGGATCCCCCCCGTCGAGTAGCCCCCTCCGGCCCAGTGCCGGTGCAAGGTATTCATCAAGACTATACCTCTCTGACCCGCAGAAACGCCAGAGCACTTGGTATTTCGTTGGCGGGCTACAATATGACGCATGAGGCTTGGTCGAGAACGGCGAAGCGCGAGAGCGAGACGCGCCCAGGCGACGCGGCGCCGGCGCGTGATCGTGCTACTCGCTGTGATAGTGGTGGTCCCCTTGGTGGTCCTCTGGGTGCTGGCCGGGCTTCTCATGATCGGCCTGCGCACCGTCGCCGCTATCGAGCCCGATATCCCCTCTCTCGAGGCCCAGCGCGACGTCACGCTTGCTCAGACCAGCGAGATATACGCCAGCGACGGCACCCTTCTCGCCTACCTTCACGGCGAAGAGAACCGCACCGTCATCAGCAGCGAGAAGATCCCCGAGGTGATGAGACTCGCCACGGTCGCGATCGAGGACGAGCGCTTCTTCAAAC
>JAKAHF010000175.1 GCA_021815245.1 Actinomycetes bacterium | reverse complement strand
AGCTACAGTCGGCCTGCGACCGACACAACTTGATTCAAGGTCGCGACGCATTCCCCTGGTTTTCGAGGGGAAGCTGACGCTCCTTTGCTTCAGAGATCGGTCGGCGATGGCCGGTGTGTCAGAACTTCATGGCCTTGAGGTACTCGTTCTGGAATTCGCGCTCGGCAGCCAACTCGACGTACTCGACCGTAGCGGCCGCCCAGGCTGCCTCCGCCCGTTTGCCGACGTTGAGGAGGGCGAAGCGAGCCCCGTCTCCGGCGGCGTTGCCGACCGAGAGCACCTCGTCGAGCGCTTCGGGAAGCATGCCCATCGCCTGGGCGTGGCTCGCGTCGATGTAGCTGCCGAACGCTCCGGCGAGGACGATCTTGTCGGGCTTCTCGCGCCCGTAGTTGCGCAGCAGGATCTCCGCCCCCGCCCGCAGGGCGCCTTTCGCCAGCTGAATGCTGCGGATGTCTTTGAGCGACACCGTGATGGCTCGGCCAATCGCCGTCTCCTCCGGCCGCGCGATGACGAACTTGCGCGGCCGCCCCTGCTCGAGCACGATGCGCTCATGGTCGCCGCGACCGGCGTCGAAGCCACCGTCGGCCATTATGATGCCGGCCTTTCGCATCTCGGCGGCCGCTTCGATGATGCCCGACCCGCAGATGCCACGAGCTTGGATCTGGTCCGCCGGGTAGTCGGTGTGCCACCCATCGTGCCCGATGACCTTGAAGCGCACATCGAGGGTCTCGGGATCGATGCGGATGCGCTCGATGGCACCTTGTGCGGCGCGCATGCCGAACTCTATGTGCGCGCCTTCAAGCGCCGGTCCGGTGGCGCACGAGGCCGACAGCATACGGTCGCGGTTGCCCAGCACGAGTTCGCCGTTAGTACCGATGTCGACGATGAGAAGCACGTCGTCCTGGTTGTAGGGCTCCTCGGCGATAAGCACGCCGACGTTGTCGGCGCCCACGAAGCCCGCCTCCACCGGCAGCACATGCAGCCTGCAGCCCGGGTTGAAATCCGTGAAGCCGATGTCGGCGGCCAGGGCGTCCACCGGTCCCTGGATGCCGGGAGCGAAGGGGGCGGTGCCGAGTCCGCGGACGTCGAGGCCCAGGAAGAGGTGATGCATGGCCGTGTTGCCGACCATGACCACGTCGTAGATGTCGCGGGTCGACACGCCGGAGCGCTCGGCCCCTTTGCCCGCGAGCCGGGTCACTTCATCGACCACATGCCGTCGCAACTCGTCGAGCCCGACGGCTTCGTGTGTGGCGTAATAGAGCCGCGTAATGACGTCGTCGCCTCGTGCCACCTGTGGGTTCATGGCCGACTCGGTGGTGAGGACGGCTCCCGTCTGCAGGGAGGTGAGGTAGGCGGCGATGGTCGTGGTGCCCACATCGACCGCCAGTCCCAACACGGGGCGGCCTTCAGACGCGGGGCGAACGTCGATGATCTTGCCCGGCAGGCCCGAAGCCCGCCACACGAGCACCTCGACATCCCAGGCCGCCTGGCGGAGAACTCCGGGGAGGGCCTGCAGAACCCTGAAGTCGAAGGTGAGGTTGCTGATCTCATGCTGCGCGGCGAGCGCGTTCAGCACCCGCTCCGCATCGCCTAGATGGTGTTCGAGCGTCGGGCGCTCGAGCGACAGGTGGTAGAGCTTGACCGCCGCATCGAGGGGGACCGTGCGTGCCCCGGCCTCCTTGCGAACCACTTGGGTGATCCTTCGGCTCTCCTCGGGCACAAAGACGATCATGTCGCCGGCCACCCTGGTTTGGCAGGCGAGCCTCATGCCGTCGGCGAGGGCTTCTGGCCCGAGCTTGCGTAGCTCGCTATCGGTGGGAGGAGTCGCGCAGGCGAGCGTCGAGCCGTCTGGCTCGGCACCATTCTGAGGAGCGTCGTCGACACTGCCCCCGCTGGTCGGCTTCTCGACCCGTACCTTGCACTTGCCACACGAACCCTTGCCGCCGCAGGCGCGTTCGATCTCGACACCGGCGCTGCGGGCGACCGTGAGGAGATCCTGGCCGGATTGAGTCGAGGCCCTCCTGCCGGAGGGCTGAAAAACAACGGTATGCATGATAGTCACCGAGATCCCGCGCGGCCGGAGGAGCCGGCGGCTAGACGTTCACAGATTCGTACGCCTTCCATGGCGTCGGTGCTCCAAGAATCCGCCCCTGCGTAGTGGCAGACCTCGTCGTCGATGGTAGCCCCTCCCAGAACGATGGGCAGGGGGTAGTCCAGTTTCGCGTTCGCCCTCACGAGGTCGACTGTGTGCTTCATGCTGTGGTACGCGGTCGTGATGAGGCCGGATAGACAGAGCACATCGGGCCGGGAGCGCTTGACCTCGTCGACAAAGTGCTCGGCCGGTAGGTCGCCTCCCAGGTCGATCACCGAGAACCCGAACGTACGCAGGGCACTCGCGAACATGTTCTTGCCGATGTCGTGAATGTCGCCGGCGACAGTGCCCAGCACCACTACGCCGACATGATCGCCGATGGGCGTCTCGATCTGGCTCGGCTCGAGGAGGTCGAGGACCTCCTTGAACAACTCCCCCGCGACGATCAGTCCGGCAAGGTAGTACTCGTGCCGTTCGTATCGCTCACCGACAACGCGCATGGCGCGCTGGCAGGCCTGGACCATCGCCAGAGGTGTGACCTCACCCTCCGCGATCAGGTGTTTCGTCCAAGTGAGGGTGGCTTCCTCGTCGAGCTCGATCAGCGCGGACGACAAGGACTCCAGTTCGTCGGTTCCAGCCAAACCTCGATCTCCCATCAGATCACTTTGGGCCGAGGTGCGCTCTCAGTTCGAAAAGGGCGGATCTCAAGAGGAACCAACCCCAGCTGACCGGGCGTCTCTCGGCATCTTCGAACAGGTGCTCGAGGCACAACGCCGGTGAACCACCGGGATCACCGAGAACTTCGCCGTCCTGCTGGCTCAAAGCCACTGCTCGCAAAGTGATGGTACCGCGTGGGAAGCTTCTACCACGAGCGGTTTCGAGAAAGCCATCGAGAGTCGTGAGCTGAAGCTGTGACTCGACGAGCGGCCGTCGTGGATCGTAGAGCACGTACTCCATGTGGTACATGGCCGGCTTCTTGTGTTTGAGCGCCAGCCTACGGAGGAAAACAACGCGCTCTCCCAGCGGCACATCGAGCTTCACCGACGCTCTCTCGTCGGCTCGTACGGTAGACGCTTCGAGCAAACGCATCTCCACGGATTCATCAAAGAACTCGCCGGCCAGATCTTCCAGTCTGAAGATCGAGTCCTTGAGCACGACGGGCCGCACAAACGTGCCCTTGCCCTTCTCGGTGACGATCAAGCCCCTTGCGATAAGGATGTTGAGCGATCTGCGGAGCGTCATGGGGCTGACGCCGAACTCGGCACAGAACTTCGATTCGGAGGGGAGACGGCTGCCCGGCTCGTAGGCCCCCGAAGCTATGCGGTCGGAGATGGTATTGACAATATGCGCGTAGGCTGGAATCAGCTGCTTGTCGTTCCCCTTGGGCATACCGGTCACACTTTTCCCTGGAATCAAAAGCTTTCTTCTACTCCAATCCTCTATAGGGAAGCAATTGAAAACCTCCCTAGCAAACGTTAGCATGCTCTTCGCGAATACAATAGCCGCAAACGCGGCCGGTCACCAACTTGGAGCGATGTTCTTGAACCACACAGTGGTACAGCGTTACCAGATGCATCTCGACCGTCTGAAGACAGCGGTGGCTCTGGGGGTCCCCGATCGAGTGCCGGTCGCTCCCAACGGTCCCGCGTGGCCGGCCCGTGCCCTGGGCGTGAGGTTGTCCGACATGGTCGCCGATCCGACGCTCTCGTATCGAACCGTCATCGACGCATTCACCGGCTTGGGAGACATCGACGCCATCCAAAGCCCCAACTACCACGCCAGCGCGCTGGGCATGAAGTGGCTGTCGCGCGTCAAGCTCCCCGGCCGGGAGTTGCCCGACGACGCCCTGTGGCAGGTGGCCGAGGCTGAGCTGATGCAGATCTCCGACTACGACCGCATCATCGCCGATGGGTGGCGACCTTGGCTCGAACGCTACTACCGCGAACGGCTGCCGGGCGCGAGAGAGGCATTCGAGGCCGTGGCGCCGATCGGCCCCGTCGCACTTGCGGCGTGTAGGGAGAGGGGCGTGGTGCCGCTCTCGCCGGTGGCCGCGACCATCCCCTACGAGTACTTCTGCGGCGGGCGCTCCATGAAGGAGTTCATGCTCGACCTATTTCGCAGGCCCGACCGCGTGGAGGCCGCCATGCAGGTCGTGTTTCCGGTGCTCCTGGAGGAGATGCGGGCGACGATTCGGCGTCTCGGGCTCGTCGGCCTGTGGATAGCCGGATGGCGGTCGGCGAGCGAGTTCATCTCGCCCAAGCAGTGGGAGCGGTTCGTGTTTCCCTATCTGAAGCAAATGGTCGAGGTTGCGGTGGAGGAAGGGGCGATCCCGGTGCTTCACTTCGATGCCAGTTGGGATCGCGACCTGGAGTATCTCAAGGAGTTCCCCAGGGCACGCTGTGTCTTGGCGCTCGACGGTCGGACCGACATCTTCAAAGCCAAGACGATCCTCGGAGGGCACATGTGTCTCATGGGCGACGTGCCGCCCCGCATGCTCACTTTGGGCACTCCGGCTGAAGTGACCGCCTACTGCCGCCGGCTTCGCGAGGAGGTGGGGCCGGGAGGGTTCATTCTTGCCTCGGGGTGCGACGTGCCCATCGACGCCAAGTACGAGAACGTCAAAGCGATGGTCGAGTCGGTGATGGTGTGAGGCAGTGGCGCCGCTCATTGGGCGGCGCCACTCGATGCTTCGAGGGATCGCCTATTCAATGCCGAGCCGGGTGGCTTCGTCCGGCTCCTGCTGCTTGAGCAGTTCGAAATCGGCGTACTGGGTCAGGATGTTGAAGCTTCCCAGCAGATTGACGAAGTCGACGTCTCCACTCTGGTACGCGTATTCGTCGTAGGTGGCCAGGTAGGTCGTGTACCAGACTTCGTCGGCTGCAGCCGAGAACGCCGACGCGATCGCGGAATCGGCCTGTGCCTTGGCCGACGCGTCCATCGACCGGCGCGCCTTGCCGAGCGCGATGAGCTTCTGCACGTACTCTTCCTTGAGGGCGGCGACATCGTCCTTGACGTCGTCTACTGAGGGCATGCCCTCGAGCACGGTGTTCAGCCGCTGCGTGGCTTCGGCCCAGAGGGCGGCCGCCGCCTGACCGAGTTCGCCACCACTCATCGACGTGGCTTCTGAACCGGTCAAACTGGTGGTGGAGCCGCCGGCCGCGGCCGTACTTGCGGATGTGTCGCTGGGAGTAGTCGATCCACAGCCGGAGGCCAGCAGACCGAGGGCAAGCGCCAAGCAGACGACGGCGACCGGGATCAGAGATCTGAACTGTGCTCGCGGGTGCGAGCGGCTTGGCTGATTTGTCATGACCGACTCCTTGTCGTGTTGCGCGCTACGCCATCTCAGCCGCATCGTAACAGGAGGCCGTCAGGGCGATGCCAGGCCGTGTCGCAGCTTTATCTCGAGCATATGCCGCACGGCGTCGTCCAGCCGGTACTGCGGGATCGCCCCCGAGCGCACTGCCTCGACTATAGCGTCGATCACGAGTGTCTGGTCGGAGACCGGACCGCTGCATATCACGAGGTCGCATCCTGCCGCGAGTGCCGCGACGGCGATCTCGGCGGGCGTCGAGGCCGAGCCGGCTCCCTGATTCGCGCCGGTAGCGTTGGTGGGAGCCGCGACCGCGCCGGCCATCTCTATGTCGTCACACACGATGAGGCCGGCAAAGCCAAGACCCTCCCGGAGCAGACCGTCAACCACTCGGATCGAGGTCGAGGCCGAGCGGTCGGGGTCGTAGGCCTCGACGATGAGGTGGCCCACCATGACGCCCTCGACGCCGCCGGCTATGGCCGCCTTGAATGGGCGCAGGTGGATCTTGGC
>JAKAHF010000174.1 GCA_021815245.1 Actinomycetes bacterium | reverse complement strand
GGCGCCTTCGCCGACGGCGCCGCGATCGGTCGCACCATCTAGGCAGGAGGCTCATAATGAGCCCCGCGCCGTCCGCGTGCCAAGGATCTGCCGCCAGAAGGAGGCTGCTCGTTGTCTAGTGTGTCCGCAGTTCATCACTTGGCGATCGGCGTGAGAGACCTGGGAACGATGATGGGTTTCTACCGCGACCTCATGGGCTTCACAGAGGTGTTCGCCGAATTCGCAGAGTCGGAGCAGGCGATCATGTGCGAGGTCACTCGCTCCCCGAGAACGGTGTTCTACGGGGCGACCCTGCAACAGAGGGCCGGCGGCATCATGATCGAGTTCATCCGCATGGTGGAACCCGCGCCTCGGCCCATCCGGAGGACTGTTCGCTATGGCGACGTCGGTGTTTCCAAGATCACCCTTGCCACGAAGGACGTCGGCTTGGTGTGGGAGGCGCTCAGAGACAGGGTGGACTTCTGCTCGGTGCCGAGGACGACCGAGATCCCCGGACTGGGGACGTATCAGTTCGTCTATTGCAGAGATCCCGAGGGCAACCTGGTTGAGATCAGGTCGGGCGCATCGGGCATCGAGCAGATGTTCGGTGGTGCCTGTTCCGCGGGTGTGGCTGTCAGCGACCTCGACCGTTCACTGCCCTTCTACCGTGATTTCTTGGGATTGAAGATGGTCGTGGATATTCATGAGAACTTCTCGGGCTTGATCGACGAAGTGGTGGGGTCGGTGGGCGCCCGCGTCCGTTCCTGCCTGCTGTCGGCAGATGGGGAGGAGCAAGGCATGCTCGAGCTCTTCGAGACCCTCGATCCCCGGGGGAGGTCCCTTCCCTTCGCCGCGTTGTGGGGAGACTTCGGGCATCTGCAGGTGGCCTTCGACTGCGAGGACGTCGACGGCATCGCCGGAGAACTCGTGCAGGCGGGGATGAGTCTCCTCTGTAGCCCCAAGGTGCTGGACGCGGGACCGGGCCACCCCGACCCGGGCGTGTTCGTGTATGCCCGCGATCCCGATGGCATACCCGTCGAGTTCCTGCATATCCCGCACTAGAGCGGGAGCCGAGTTCGAAGATCGGAGGCCGAGATGAATACTGTTCCCGTGGAGATCGACATTCTGGTTGCGGGTTCCGGTGGGACTGGTCTGGCGGCGGCGCTGACCCTGGCCGAAGGTGGGGCCAAGGTAGCGGTCTTCGAGAAGCAACGCGCGTTGGGCGGCACCTCGAACTTCTTCCGCGGCACGTTCGCCGTCGAGAGTGAGATGCAACGCGAACGCTTCATCGACTACAGCAAGGACGACGCCTTCAAGAGCATCATGGAATACAGTCATTGGAGGGCGAATGCCCGCCTCGTGCGGGCGGTAGTCGACGAGTCGGCGGCGACCATAGCCTGGTTGAAACACCAGGGCGTGCTGTTCACGGGTCAGATGACCATGATGCCCGGCGTTCCCTCCACCTATCACGTCGTGGAGGGCACCGGCGAAGCGGTAGTGAAGGCCCTTGTGACCCAGGCCAAGAGCAAAGGTGTGCAGATCGTGCCCGAAACGCCGGTCACCGCGCTCACCAAGACGGCCGGCCGCATCACCGGCGCGGTGGTCGACCGGGACGGCGAGGAACTGCCGGTGACCGCCAAGGCGGTGATCATCGCGACCGGTGGCTACGTGAACAACAAGGAATGGGTGAAGAAGTACACCGGCTACGAACTTGACGTGAATCTGTTTGCGTGGGGCAATACCGGCAAGATGGGTGACGGCATCCGCATGGCGTGGGAAGCCGGGGCGGCCGAAGAGGGACTGCGGGCGCAGGAGATGATCCGGGTTGGGCCGGTAGGACCTGAATTCGCGCTTGGGTGCACCGACGTCGAGGTCGTCTCGGTGCAGCCCGATCTCTGGGTCACCGTTCGCGGCGAGAGGTTCTGCGACGAGAGCGTCGCGTTGTGCGACACGAACTCCGGCAACGTGAACGCCCGCTGGAGTAGCGATGGTTTCACGTACAGCCTCTTCGACGACTCCATCATCGAGAGCCTCCTCGATCGGGGCATCGACCGCAGCCTAGGTCTGATGTTCCTGGCCGGGTACAAGCCGGTGAACGTGAGAAGAGAGATGCAGGCGGCACTCTCTGCCGGCAGCAACGAGGTGTTCATAGCCGATTCGCTCGACGCCCTCGCCCAGCAGATCGGCATCGAGCCGGCGACCCTGTGGGCTACAGTCGAGGAGTACAACGCACATTGCGCCAACGGGCACGACGGGCGGTTCGCGAAGGACCGAGCCTTTCTGCGCCCGCTGCTCGGGCCCACCTTCTACGCGGTCAAAGCCCACACGGCGACCCTCGGGACGATGGGGGGCATCAGGGTCGACGAGGAGATGCGGGTGCTCGACAAGAACAACACCGTCATCGCCGGGCTGTACGCGGGCGGGTTCGATGCGGGCGGGATGTATGGAGACAGCTACCCGATCACCACGTCGCAGGGCCTCTCCTCGGCGTTTGCTCTCAACTCTGGTCGCATCGCGGGCCGGAGCGCCCTTGAGTACGTTCGGCAGAGCGGGGCATGAGGGACGACGATGGGCGGACGGCTGGAAGGCAAGGTGGCGCTCATAACCGGCACCGCCCAAGGGATGGGACGTGCCGCGGCGCTTCGCTTCGCCCGCGAGGGGGCGAGGATTGTGGGCTGCGACATCAACGTGGAGGGTAGCCGGTGCACGGTGAGCCAGGTCCGCGGGGACGGGGGCAGCATGGTATCGCTCGAGCCGGTGGATCTGAGCGATCCCGCCGCCGCCCGGAGTCTCGTAGATCTGGCCGGGCGAACATACGGTCGTCTGGACATCTTGTACAACAACGCCGCGGGTCCACGTTTCGCGTGGCTGAGCGACATGACGGTCGATGATTGGCGCTTCACGATCGACAACGAGCTCAGCCTTGTCTTCTATATGGTGCAGGCCGCGGTTCCGCTCATGACGAAGTCGGGAGGAGGGTCGATCGTCAACGTATCGTCGATCGCGGGCATAGCCGGGCAACCGATTGGGGTCGTCGCTCACGCGGCTGCCAAGGGGGGAGTGCTGGCCCTTTCGCGGTCGTTGGCTCGGGAATTGGCCGTGCATGGCATACGATCCAACACCATTGTCCCGGGAATGATCTCGAACCCCGAGAAAAGAGGTGGGTTCGACAAGGAACTGGAAGTGACCGTGGAGGTCCCTCAGCGGATACTCCTGGGGCGCGTGGGCACACCCGACGACGTGGTGAACGCAGCGCTATTCTTCGCATCGGATGAATCCAGCTACATAACGGGGGCGCACCTGGTCATCGATGGGGGCTGGACCGCCTGGTGACCTGTGCGGGGCAGGTTGTCGCTATGGCCGGGGGGTTTCGGCTGGGTGCAGGGTTGACAAAGGCCGGGTTTTTGGGAAAAATGAGTATCGTAGAATACAGAACACTGTTCCGTATACAGAACACTTGTAGGGATGAAGAAGAGTCCCTAGACGCAGTCGTGTCGTGAAGGGAGACAGAATGGCACCCGAGAGTCCGAAGTTCATTCCCGTCATCCAAGGTGTGATCCACCCTGAAGCTGCCAAGGAGATCGGCTCGGTGACCGTTATGACCGAGCGGCTTAAGAAGCTCAAGAAAGAGTGGGAGGATGCGGCGCCTCAGGTGTACGTAGACGACACCCTGCTCTTCACCGAATCGTGGAAAGAGACCGAAGCCCTGCCTGTCGACCTGCGCTGGGCCAAAGCTTTCCAGAAGAGGATGGAGGAGTGCCCCATTCTCATCCGTGATCCCGAGATCATCGTCGGTTCGTCCACGAAGTTCATCCGCGGCAACAACATGCTGTGCGCGATGAAGCCGCGCGAGATCCTCACCATGTGCGAGACCGGCAAGTTCGACCGCAAGCTGAGCGACATCTCCTCGACGGTGATCGACCCCGACGATCTGAAGAAGCTCAAGGCCGACGCCGAGTACTGGGTCGAGCACATGAATCCGACCAACTACGTGAACGTGGCTCTCGAAGAGGAACTTGGCAAGGACTATTTCGACCTCCTCTTCGACCACGCAATGCTCTTCGAAGGTCGCGCGGTGCGTGAGAATCCCGACCGCGGTCTCTTCCAGGGCAATGGCGCCTTCGGCGGCGGCGTAGTGCAACCCAATGGTGACGTGCTTCACAACGGTTTCAACTACGTCATCAAGTTGGCCAAGGACGAAATGGCCAAGATGAAGACCGAGGGCTTCCGCGAGATGGGCGCCAGCACCAATGCCTTGCGCAAGTGGTACCTGCTGAAGTCCATCGTCATCATGTTCGAGGCGGTCATCACCTTCGCGAAGCGGCATGCCGCTCTGGCCCGCGAGTTGGCCGAGAAGGCGACCGACCCGGTCCGCAAGGCCGAGCTCCTCAAGATCGCCGACGTCTGCGACCGTGTGCCGGCGGAGCCGCCGCGTGACTTCTGGGAAGCCGTGCAGTCGGTGCGCTTCATGCACCTGGCGGCCTGGAAAGAGAGCTCCGACCGCGCCGAGGTGCCGGTCGGCCGCATCGACCAGTTCTGGTATCCCTACTACAGGGCCGACATCGAATCCGGCAAGCTCACCCGCGCCGAGGCGGCCGAATTGATCGGCGCCATGTGGCTGAAGATCCGCGAGGTCGAAAACCTCGTCACC
Organism: Actinomycetes bacterium; assembly: GCA_021815245.1. The sequence goes on along the minus strand of JAKAHF010000174.1, from coordinate 1,288 downwards.
ATCAAGCGCGAGCACCGTGCCGCGCCGGGCAGCCAGTTGCCCAACGTCACGCTGTGCGGCCGCGACAAACACGGCTTCGACCTCACCAATGAGGTGTCGTGGATCGTCCTCGAGGTCATGGCGCAGATCCATCTCTCAGAGCCGGCCGTCTACGTCCGTTACCACGAGAGCCAAGACGAGAACTTCATCGTGCACGCCCTCAAGTGCAACCGTGAGTTCGGCGGCGGCAACCCCGCCTTCCTCAATGACGAGCTGGGCACCCGCCGCTACGTCGACCGCGGCGTGCCGATCGAAGATGCCTGCAACTGGAACGCATCGGGCTGCCTGGGCTACCACCTCGAGTGCGCCGAGCACATGGCTGGTGCTTTCAATCTCGTGCAGACGAAGGTGATGGAAGTCACGCTGCACGACGGCTTCGACCCGCGCACGGGCAAGCAGGTCGGCCTGCACACCGGCGACCCGCGCAACATGACGTCGATCGAAGAGGTCTACGAGGCCTTCCTCAAGCAGGAGGACTACTTCGCCGAGAAGATGCGCGAGCACTACTTCATCTGGTGGACGACCGAAGCCGCCAACAGCCCGATGAGCGGCTATCGCGCAGGCATGCTCTACCGCGACTGCATCCCGGCCGGCATGGCTTCCCGCGAGGGCGGCTGCCGCTATCCGCTGGGCAAGGCCTCTTGGGTGGGCGACAAGGGCATCTGCGACGTCGCCGACTACTTGGCCGACCTGCAGTACCTCGTCTTCGACAAGAAGCTGGTCACCATGGATCAGTTGCTCAAGGCCATGGACGCCAACTGGGAGGGCTACGAGGAGATCCGCCAGCTGTGTCTGAAGGCCCCCAAGTACGGCAACGACGACGACTATGTCGACGACTGGTACATCCGCGCCTCGCGCGACACCCAGCGCATCCTGCAGAGCCGTCCCGATCCGATAACCGGCGAGAAGCCGATGCTCTTCAAGGGCGCGGCTGCCGGTCACGTGACCCAGGGCAAGGCCGTCGGTGCCATGCCCAACGGTCGCTACGCGGGCACTCCGATCTATGACGGCGGCACCTCGGCCATGGCCGGCGGCGACGTCAACGGCCCGACCGCCCTCATCTTGTCGGCCACGAAGTATCCGACCGCTTACGAGTGCGCGGGCGTGGCCCACAACATGAAATTCTCCAAGGCGGTACTGAACTCCGATGAGAAGCTGCGCAAGGTGGCGTCGCTCATCAAGACCTACGCGAGGCGCGACGGCTGGCACATCCAGTTCAACATCCACAGTGCTCAAGAGCTCATGGAAG
>JAKAHF010000173.1 GCA_021815245.1 Actinomycetes bacterium | reverse complement strand
GCTCGGTGCCCTCGGGATTGGCGACTGGTAGGCCCACGTCGGCCGCGGAAAGCCATCCCTCAGGACTCGAAGAGCCGGTGTCGGAGTACGTCTCCTGGGTGGCGATGACGATGTCGCCCACCCCCGCCCCGGGACCGGGACCGGGACTGGGCAGCGCGCCGGCGATGCCCATCTGCACGACGAGCACCGGCAGGGGGTCCATGGACTGCAGCAGGCAGGTGAGCAGGTGGGCCGCGTTGGCCTTGTCGCAGCCCGTGATGCCCAGCGCCACCGGCACGGTGGCCATCTCGCCCGGACGCTCGGCCTCGATCTCACCCACGTAGACCGTCTTGCTCGCCACGGTGTGGCGCTGCGAGTACAGCATAGCCACCCGGAGCAGCTCGGTCTCGATCTCGGTCGCGCCGAGGAGCACGACTCGAACGCCTCGGGTCACCTTCTGCAGGCTGTCACATCCCGCAACGCGCACTACACTCCTTCAAGCAGCATCAGATCGGGATCTTCGAGATAGCTTATGACCAAGTTGAGAAAACGGGTCGCTTCAGCACCGTCGATCAGTCGATGGTCGAACGTCAGCGACAGAGGCAGCATCAGACGGGGCGCCACTGCGCCCTCCCGTACGACAGGCATCTCGCGCACGCGGCCCATGCCCAGGATGGCCACCTCGGGGTAGTTGATGACGGGAGTCGCGTAGAGCCCCCCGATCGCGCCGTAGTTGCTGATGGTGAACGTGCCGCCTTTGAGCTCCTGCAGGTCGATGCGCCTCTGATCGGCGCGCCCGGCCAGGTCGACGATCTCGGCCGCGATCTCGAATATGCTCTTTTGGTCGGCCGTCTTGATGTTCGGCACCACCAAGCCGCCCTTCGTGTCGATGGCTATGCCGATATTGTAGTAGCGCTTGAGCGAGAACTCCTCGCCCGCGTCGTCGAGAGTCGCGTTCATGCGAGGAAACCGCTGCAAGGCCGCCGTGCAGGCCTTCACCGCGAAGGCAAGGTAGGTGAGCCGCACCCCGCGCTCGGCCGCTACCGAGCGCTCTTTCTCGCGGATATGCCGTATCACGCTCACATCAGCGTCGTCGGTGGTCGTGACCTGGGCCTGCTTGGCCAGCGACTCGCTCATGCGCCGCGCCATGGTGCGTCGGATCCCCCGGAACGGCACCCTCTCGACCGTTCCGAAACCGTCGTCCTGCAGGGTGCCGCCCATGATGGGGGCGGCGACTCCCTGCGGGAGTGGCGCGGCAGCCGCAGCCGCCACAGGCATCGCCGGTGGCTGATCGGCGCCGCTCGGCGCCGCGCCGGTGGCCGTTCGGCCGGGTATCCGCACCGCAGCCGGAGCGAGAGGCACGCCGTACGCGGCATTCTCGGCCACGTCTTCGACATCCTGTTTCAGCACCCGCCCTCCGGGGCCGGTGCCCCTGATAGAGGCCAGGTCGACACCGAGTTCCTTCGCGAGCGCACGCACTGAAGGCATGGCCAGCACTTCGGGCTCCACCGGGGCCGCGCCCGGGATCGTCGCCACGGGCGCCGGCTCCTCGTCGGGCGCCTCTTCGAGCCGTCCCACGACCGATCCCGTATAGGGCACCTCTTCGGCTTCGGGCGCGGCAGGTGTGGGCATCGCCGGAGCGGGCATCGAAGTACCCGTCTCGTCTATCGTGGCGAGCACGTCGCCGACCTTGATCACGTCGCCCTCTGCGCCGTGCAGACCGACGACCCGGCCCGCCTTCGGCGACGGCAGTTCGACCACCGCCTTGTCGGTCTCGATCTCGGCCAGTATCTGGTCTTCGGCGACGACGTCGCCTTCCTTCACCCTCCACCCGAGGATCTCACCCTCGGCGACGCCCTCGCCGATGTCGGGGAATCTGAACTCGTACGCCATGGTCACCACCCCGTCGTCACGCGGGCCCCGCCGGCGCACAGCGCCTGCGGGCCGTCTTTTTGCCGCCCGAGTCTACCTACCGCCGGCCGCCTCTTGGTGGCGGGCGACATTGCCCATCCTCAATTTGCGTATCTGCTTCTTCAATTCGCCGTCGGTCACCAGATCGGCGTCATCGAGGGCTCCGTGGTGCACCATGTCCTCGAGGTGCCGCATGAGCTTCGCGGCCGGCGGTCGCTCGCCTGCAGGATATCCGACCACCAGCATCTCGTAGAGGTATAGGTAGTCGGGCAGGTTCAGCAGGCGCTTCAGCAGGCCTTGCACTCTCGCGCTCTTGACCGACGAAACCGGTTGAGCGCCCAGCCCGAGACTGCTCGCGGCGAGCCACAGATACATGAAGACATTCGCGAGCGAAGTCTCGAAGATCGATTCGCCCTTGGGCACCTCGTGCCGCGCGTTCATGGGCAGCCCGAGCTTGCGGCGCGTGTCTCCGGCGATGACGATGAAGACCGGCGCCAGGGGACAGGCGACTCTCCCCCGGTTCTCGAGTGTCCAAGCCGGACCCTGCCAGGCCTCGCGCGTGGCCTCCAGTTGGTAGAAGTCACTGTCGATCCAGTCATCGACGATCTGCTTCACCGACATGCGCAGTTCGAGCTCGGTCAGCACCAGCAGTTCGGCCGGCTGCATGTTGAAGCCGGTCGGCGCCCAACGAGCCATCTCGAGCATCTTGTCGACCGACTCAGGCGGCACGGGATCGTCCTTGAACGCCCGCACCGTTCTCCGGCTCTTGGCAAGGGCCAGCAGTTCGTCGTAGGCCGCCGACTCTGGTGCGCCGAGAGGTGACTTCTCCCCGCCGCTCATGGCCGGTCGGCCTCGCCTTGGGCGCGGTCACCCTCGACATGCCTCGCCACGTTGCCCGCCCGGAGCTTGACGATCTGTCTGCGCAACTCATCCTCGCTCAGGAACTCGTCGTCTCCGGCCCTGTCGTAGTGCACCATCTCGTCGAGGTGGCGCATCAGCTTCGCCGACGGGCCACCTTCCATGGCGCTGTATCCGACCAGGAACACGTCGTATATGTAGATGAAGTCGGGCAGATTCAGCAGGTGCTTCACAAGACCCTGCACCTTGGGGTATTTCACTCCACTCACGGGCTGCGCCGCCAATCCCAGCGTGTGCGCCGCGAGCCACATGTACATGAACGCGTTCGACAGCGACGATTCGAAGATGGAGTCGCCCTTTTGCTTGGCGCACCGGGCCGCCATCGGCAGTCCCACCCCACGCCTCGTGTCGCCCAGTATGAAGATGTTCACCGGGGCGAGCGGACACTCCCAGCGGCCGTGGGTCTCCCTCGACCACGGCGAGCCCTGCCACGATTCGCGGGTGGCCTCGAGCGCGAAGAAGTCACTGTTCTTGTACTCGTCGACGATCTGCTTGAACTGCATGCGCAGTTCAAGATCCATGACGACCTGAAACTCGACCGGCTGCATGTTGAAGCCGGTTGGAGCCCACCGGGCCGCCTCGAGAAGCTTCTCCACCAACTCGTTGGGGATAGGATCGGGCTTGATTGCCCTCAAGGTGCGCCGCGTTGTGATCAGCTCCAGTAGTTGCTCGTACTCCACGATGCTCTTCTCCCTCTCCCGGCCTCGTGTTGACTATGCCCCCAGGCAGTGACCTGCATTCTTGGCCGCTCGCCTAGAACCGCAGACAGCCTCTGATCGCCTCTACCACCGAGTCTACGTCAGGCTGGAAGTAATCCTCCAGCTTTGATAGCGGCGGAGGCGTGTCGAATCCCGTCACCCGCACCACCGGCGCCTCCAGATGCAGCACCGCCCGCTCCATGATCTGTGCCGAGATCTCGGCCCCGAACCCACACGTGCGCGGCGCCTCGTGCACGATCACGGCGCGGCCGGTCTTGACGACGCTCGCGATGACGGTCTCGTAATCGAACGGCGCGAGACTCCGCACGTCGATGATCTCCACGTCGGCGGCGTCCTCGGCTTCGAGTTTCTGGGCCGCCTCCTTCAAGGTGCGCACGTGGGCGCCCCAGGCGATGGCCGTGATGTCTCTGCCCTCTCGCACCACGCGGGCTTTGCCGAGCGGCAGAGTGTACGACTCCTCGGGCACATCGGTCTTGATAGCCCGGTAGACACGCGCGGGTTCGAAGAACACCACAGGGTCGGGATCGCGCACGGCGGCCGTGAGCAGGCCCTTCGCTTCGTACGGGTCTGCGGGCACGACCACCTTGAGACCGGGCACGTGGGCGAAGATGGCCTCCATGCTCTCGGAGTGGTGCTCGAGTGCCCTGATGCCTCCCCCATACGGCATGCGAACGACAAGAGGCACGGTGAACTCCCCCCTGCTGCGATTGCGCATGCGGGCCGCGTGTGAGACGAGTTGATCGTAGGCCGGATACACGAACCCAGAGAATTGGATCTCGGCCACCGGGTGGTAGCCGGCGATGGCCATGCCGATCGCCATGCCCACGATGCCCGACTCCCCCAAGGGCATGTCGATGACCCGGTCTTCGCCGAAGCGCTGCACGAGACCGTCGGTCACCCTGAAGACCCCTCCATCACGGCCCACGTCTTCGCCGAGGACGATCATCTTGTGATCGCGGAGCATCTCAGCCTGCAGTGCTTGGTCGATCGCCTCGACCATGTTGAGACGCTGGGTCATGCCGCACCCGCCTTTGCGGGGCCACCCTGACCCGGCCCGGAGCCACCCGCCCGGGTCGCTGCGAGCCGCTTCATCAAAGCCGCCTTCTGCTCGGCCAGGAGCGGAGTGCTCTCGGAGAAGACATGGTTGAAGATCTCGTCGATCGCGGGAGGCTCGATGGCCTCGAATGACGCCACCGCCTCGGCCACGCGGCGGTCGGCCTCTGCGAGCACGGCCGCGGCGCCGCCATCGTCGAGCAGGCCGTTCAGCCGCATGTAGCGGGCCAACCGGTCGATCGGGTCGCGCTCGCGCCACGGGGCGACCTCGTCGTCGGAGCGGTAGCGGCGGGCGTCGTCTGACGTGGTGTGGTCGGTCACGCGGTAGGTATCGGCCTCGATGAGGGTCGGCTCGTGCGACTCGCGGGCACGCGCCAGGGCCTCGTGCGTGACCCGGTAGACCGCGAACACATCGTTGCCGTCGACCTGCACGCCGAACATGCCGTAGCCCAGCGCCTTCTGCGCCACGGTGGGCGCAGCGGTCTGCTTCGTGTACGGCACTGAGATCGCGTAGTGGTTGTTCTGGCAGAAGAAGACCACGGGCACCTTGAAGACGGCCGCCAAGTTCATGGCCTCGCTGAAGTCGCCCTCCGAGGTCGCTCCCTCGCCGAAGACGGTCAGCACCGCCACATCTTCACCCGCTTGCTTCATCGCCCAGGCGATGCCGACCGCGTGCAGCATGTGCGTTCCCACCGGGATCGCGACGGGGAGTGTGCGCAGCTCCTTTGGCAGCGCGTTGCCCCGCTCGTCGCCGCCCCAGTACTGCAGAAACTTGTCGAGCGGGTAGCCCCGCAGCAACAACGCCCCCATCTCGCGGAAGGCCGGCACGTACCAGTCGTCGGGGCGCAGCGCGAAGGCTGCGCCCACATGGGCTCCCTCCTGGCCGGCCACCCGGGCGAACGTGCCCAAGCGACCCTGGCGCTGCATCTTGAACATGCGCTCGTCGAACTGGCGGGTCAGCACCATGTGCTCGTAGAGCCGCTTGATCTCTTCAGGCGTGAGCTCGGGCATGAGAGCGCGGTCGACCGCACCCTCAGGGTCCATCACCTCCACGCGCTCTATCGAGTACGAAACCAAGGGACGCACGGGCATGGCGTCATCCTCCCTTCGAAGACGCGGCATCGTCGATCACGAGCACCGCCGCGCCGCTGATCGCGCCGCGACGCAGCGCGTCGAGTGCCTCGTTGGCCTCTTCGAGGCCGAACTCCTCGACCTCCGTGTGCACCGGCACCTGTGGAGCCAGGGCAAGAAACTCCTGTCCGTCGCGCCGGGTGAGATTTGCGACCGAACGAACGGCCCGCTCTCCCCAGAGACGCTCATAGTCGAACGACGGAATGTCGCTCATGTGGATGCCCGCGCATACGACGTCACCACCTTTGGCCAGGACGCC
>JAKAHF010000172.1 GCA_021815245.1 Actinomycetes bacterium | reverse complement strand
GATCGCGAGCGGGATCATCCAGCCCCAGGGGATCATAGCGGGGAAATTGAAGGGAGCGATGCCGGCGAAAACGCCGAGCGGCTCACGATAGGTGACGGTGTCGTGCCCGGTGGACACGTTCATGAGCGACTCGCCCTTGGCGATCATCGGGGCGGCGACACCCACTTCGCAACCCTCGACGATCTTGACGATCTCGCCCATGGCCTCGTCGAGGTTCTTGCCGACCTCGCGGGAGCAGGTGTAGGCGAGTTCGTCGGCGTGCTGCTCGACGAGAGCCTTCCACTTGAAGAGCACCTGGGTGCGCTTCTGCAACGGCAGACCCGACCAGGCGGGGAACGCCTTGTTGGCCGCGTCGATAGCAGCTTCTACTTCACCCTTGGTGCAGCACGGAGCCTCGGCGAAGACCTCGCCGGTGCTCGAGTCGGTGACTTCCATGTACTTGTCGGTCGTGGATTCGATCCACTTACCATTCACGCAGTACTTCAGGGTCTCTGCCATTTCATCTCCCTCTGGTACACGATTTGAAGCGGACCATAGTATAACGACACTTTGCCTGCAAAAGGCGTCCTCTGGCCGTGTTCCCCGCGAATTATCATAGGCTCCAACAACTATACGCAACCGGTATGAAAAGTGGTCGTGACCCGGGGCCGGAAGCGCCGCGATTGGAGGCTACAGAGGCCTGCGGGCCACCGGTTCGTCGTCACGAAATTCCCCAGTGACTTCGAACCCAAGCAAAGCGTACAAGGTGCGGGCGCGTACATGCGCAGGCGAGTAACTGAGAGCTGCCGAAGTACAACCATGCACATCGCGGAATTCGCGCAGGAGAGTCTCTACGGCGGCCCGCGCCAGTCCACGATTCTGGTGCTGCGCATCGATGATCAATCCACCGATCCATCCGCTGTTGTCGGTGGGGTCTATGGCCGACATGACGAAGCCTACGACCTCGTTGCCTTCGTAGATCGCGAGCGGCTTCCACGTACCGGTGTAGTGGCACAGGCACAGGTAGTAGGTGACCGGCGCGACGAACTCACGCTGCTCGTCCTTGACCTCCACGCGGGCGACGGCCTTCCAGTTGCCGGCGTCGACCTCACGCAGAGAGACTGTCACTGGACTCATTTCTTCTCGCATGCACTCACTATACTCGATGAGCGACACCTGGCGGCGCGGCTATAGGCTTCGATACCCCATGATCGCTTTCGTCTCGACGTATTCGTCGATGCCGTAGCGTCCCCATTCGCGACCATTGCCCGATTTCTTGTAGCCACCGAACGGCGCATGCATGTCGGTGCTCACGCCGTTGAGATGCACCATGCCCGTGCGCAGCCGCCTGGCCACGCGACGAGCCCGCTCGAGGTCGAGCGAACTCACGTACCCCGAAAGGCCAAAGTCGCTATCATTTGCAATGGAAATTGCATCATCTTCATTCTTGAAAGGAATCATGCAAAGAACCGGGCCGAAGATCTCCTCGCGAGCGATGCGCATCGTATTGTTGACATCGGCGAAGACGGTCGGACGCACGTAGTAGCCCCGCTCCAAACCCGCCGGGCGATCGGGCCCGCCCGCTATCAGCCGAGCGCCCTCGGCCATGCCCGACCTTATGTATCGAACCACCGTGTCGTACTGCTTCTTGCCGGCCACCGGCCCCATGAAGACATCTGGGTCGGAGGGGTCGCCCACCAGCAGGCCTTCAGCGACGTTGGCGGCGATCTCGACGGCCTGCTCATAGACCTTCATCGAGACAAGCATACGGGTGGGAGCATTGCAGCTCTGCCCGGAGTTGCGCATGCACGCCCGCACGCCCCCGCCGATGACCTTCTGCAGGTCGACATCCTCGAAGACGATGTAGGCCGACTTGCCGCCCAGTTCCTGGGAGACCCTCTTGATCGACGAAGCGGCAGCCTTGGCCACCGCGGCGCCGACCTCTGTCGAGCCGGTGACCGACACCATGTCGACAAGCGGGTGCGAGGCCAGATACGCTCCCAGAGTGGATCCTGGGCCGTTGACCATGTTGAACACCCCCGCCGGCACCTTGGCCTCGTGCACCGCTTCGGCCATGAGAAGCGAGGACAGAGGAGAGTACTGACTGGGTTTGAGAACCATGGTGCATCCCGCGGCCAGAGCGGGCGCGACCTTTACCATGATCTGGTTCATCGGCCAGTTCCAGGGCGAGATCAGCCCGCAGACCCCGATCGGCTCGCGGACGATGCGGGTCGTGTTCCAGTCTTCCTCGAACTGGTAGTCGGTCAGCACCGTGAAAGCGGTCTGCAGGTGTCGCTCACCGATCTTGGCCTGCACTCCCTCGGAGAACTTCTTGGGAATGCCCACCTCGGTGGTCATAGCCTCGGCTATCTGGTTGAGACGGCGCCGGTAGGCAGCCAGAAGGTTCTCCAACAGTTCGAGACGATCTGAGCGGCTGCTCTGGCTGAAGCTGGGAAAGGCCATACGCGCGGCCGCGACCGCGGCGTCGATGTCGGCTTCCGATCCCGAGGCGATCTGAGCCGCCTCTTCCTCGGTCGCCGGATTGATCACGCTTATCCAGCGGCCTGGTTCGACAGGATCGACCCAGCGGCCGTCAATATAGAAGTGCGATTCGTGCCCCACCTTTGTCTCCTCACATGCCGGGCCCCGCATACGCGCACGCCGGTTTTCGAGGAGCCTATTCTACCGTGCTCGCGGAGTCGCGCGGAGACGTGGCGGCTGCGTCGGAGGCGGCGGTCGGCGGTCCCGCCTCGGGAGGAGGCGCCTCTTCGGTGAAGCATACGGTCTCGAGACAGAGTCTGCGCCGTACGGGGAAGAGGTCGATCGGCTTGCGCCTCACGATGGTCCCCCAGACGCCGCGTCTCGCAAAGACCACCACACCGGCCGCCAGTGCACCGATGAGCACGAGATACCAGGTGCCGTATCCGGAGAGCAGCTGTTGCAGGGCAAAGAAGATCACGGCGCCGACGATCGGGCCTTCGATCGTGCCCAGCCCGCCGATAACCACAGCGAAGATCATGAGCGCGCTCCACTGGAGGCTGAAGCCGGCTTCGGGCTGGATGCGGAGCAGGTTGAGGTAGATGACCGCCCCGGTCACGCCGGTGCCGAACGCCGCGATGACATACACCCAGAGTTTCGAACGGAGCACGTTGACCCCAAGCCCGCGGGCGCCCGTCTCATCGTCGCGGATGGCGGTGAGGGCAAGACCACGGCGGGAGCGCAGCAGGAAATAGACCAGGGCGATCGATCCGGCGGCCACGACGAGGGCCAGCCAGAACACCACGGGCTCGCGGACGGCTTTGTCAACCTGGCCCGCCTTGCTGAGGCTGACGCCCGAGCCGCCTCCGAGCCACGAGATCTGCACCACGAAGAGGCGGTAGACCTCGGCGATGACCCATGTGCCCACGGCGAAGTATCCACCGCGCAGGCGGAAGGCAAGGCCGGCGGTCGGCACGGCCAAGAGGGCGGCCACGATGCCCGCGATAGGAACGCAGACGAAGGGGTTGATGCCGAACTTCTGCGAGAACACCCACAGCGAGTAGCCGCCGATACCCACGAATGCTTGCTGGCCGACGGAAATGAGTCCGGCGTAGCCGGCAAGCAGATTCCACATCTGAGCGAGGGCAAGCAGCGTGAGGAAGGTGACCGCCTGCTTCATGATGCTCGACGAACCCCATGCGGGAATGGTACCCGCGACGATGACGATCAGCACGGCGATCGGCAGGGCGATGCGACTGGTGCGCGTATGGCGCTCTACTTTCAGCGGACGGGTGGCCATCACTGAGCCTGCCTTGCGAAGAGTCCCTGGGGACGGAAGGCGAGAATGGCGAGAAACACAAGGTGCCCGACAAGCATGCCCCAGCCCTGGTGGGCATGATCACCCAGCACCTGAGCGATGCCGAGCACCATGCCGCCCACGAGAGTGCCCCACAGAGAGCCAAGACCGCCGATGATCACCGCTTCGTACGCGAAGATCAGGCGGAGCGGCCCGGCGCTGGGTGAGAAGGTAGTCCTGATGCCGATGAAGACACCGCCGATAGCCACGATGGCGAGAGCGAAGGCCATCGCCACGCCGTAGAGGTGACGGTTGTCGATGCCCATGAGCTGCGCCGCGCGCTGGTTGTCGGCGGTGGCTCTGAACGCCCGGCCGGTGCGGGTGCGGCTCAAGAAGAGCTGCAGACTGAAGAGCACGACCACCGAGACGATCAGGGTTATGAACGGGAACCACCCGATGATCACCTGATCGCTGATTTTGATGAAGGCGTTCTCTATGTGGCCGGCGTCGAGGCCCTTGCTGTTGGCCGTGAAGCCCTCGAGCAACAGGTTCTGGATGATGATGGCGATGCCGAATGTCGCCAGGATGGCCTGCATGGGTCCGGCGTCCATGGCGAAATTGAACAACCCCCGCTGGATCAGGTAGCCGAAGATGGCCATCACGATCATGACCAACAGGAGCGTGTAAAACGGGTTGATGTTGAGCGAGCCCACGATCACGAGCGAGATGTAGGCCGCCATGATGCTGAAGTCGCCATGAGCCAGGTTGACCAGACGCATGACGCCGAAGACGAGCGAAAGGCCCGCGGCGAACAGAGCGTAGAGACCGCCGAGCAGGATTCCTTGGATGATGTCGTTTACCCAAACCACGGTTACACTCCGAAGTACGCTGCGACGATCTCGTCATGCCCCAGCTCGCCCGGCTTGCCTTCGAGCACGAGGCGACCTTTCAACATGCAGGTGACCCTATCGGCGAACTTCATCGCCTGGCCGACGTCCTGTTCGACGAGCAGCACGGTCGTGCCGGCCGACGTGATGGCCGGCATGGTCTCATAGATCTTCTCCACCACCACCGGAGCCAGCCCGAGAGAGACCTCGTCGAGAAGCAGGAGCCGTGGATTGGCCATCAAGCCGCGCCCGATGGCGAGGGCCTGCTGCTCGCCGCCCGAAAGACTGAGGGCCTGTCGTTGGCGGAGTCTATCGAGCAGAGGGAAGACCTCGTACACCTTGTCGACGGTCCAGATGCCCTTGCGGCGGGTATGGGCCCCGACGAGCAGGTTCTCGTGCACTGTAAGGCTCGGGAAGACCCAGCGCCCTTCGGGCACGTACGAGATGCCCAGACTGACGCGCTTGTGCGGCGACAGCTGACCGATCGGCCGGCCATCGAACATGACCTTGTCGGCGTCGGTGCGAAGCATGCCGCATATGGTGCGCAGCAATGTCGACTTGCCGGCGCCGTTGGCGCCGATGATCGCGTGCTTCTCGCCCTCGTCGATCTTGAGGGAGATGTCGAAGAGGGCACGGAAACTGCCATACCCGGTCGAGATGTCTTTGAGCTCGAGCAGGCTCATACCATCATGCTCCCCATGTAGACGTCGCGAACCTGCGGGCTGTTGATGACTTCATGGGGATCTCCCACCGCGATCAGCTTGCCGAAGTCGATCGCCATCAGGCGATTCACCACGGCGAGGAGCGCGTGGACTATGTGCTCGATCCAGATGATGCTGATGCCTTCGTCGCGCAGCTTCTTGATGGTCTCGATGAGCGTGAGCACCTCTTGTTCGGTGAGCCCTCCGGCGATCTCGTCGAGAAGGAGCACCTTGGGCTCGGTCGCCAAGGCGCGCGCCAGCTCGAGACGCTTGCGCTCGAGAAGACTGAGCGATTCGGCAAGCACATTCGAACTGGGCAGCAACCCAGCCCGGTCGAGCGCCCGCGCGCACACCTCGTAGGAGGCCTTCTCAGAACGGCCCCTGCCGTAGGTGCCGCCGACGAGTACGTTCTCGAAGACCGTCATGCCTTCGAACGGACGGGGGATCTGATAGGTGCGCCCGAGACCCAGGAAACAACGCCGGTCGGGCGACTGCCTGGAGACATCATGGCCGGCGAGGATCACCGAGCCAGAATCGGGATGGATGATGCCGGTCAACAAGTTCAGCATCGACGTCTTGCCCGCACCGTTGGGGCCGACGACCCCGAGCGCCTCCCCCTGTATGAGGGAGACGCTCAGGTC
>JAKAHF010000171.1 GCA_021815245.1 Actinomycetes bacterium | reverse complement strand
CGAGGCCGCCCGGGTCGTGTACCGGGCCCGCGAAGCCGTGGCGGGCCTGCTGGGGCTCAGCGATCCTCTGCGCGTGGTCTTCACCGCCAACGCGACTCACGCGTTGAACCTGGCCCTCTATGGCCTGCTGGGTCCGGCCGACCACTGCGTCACCACCAGCATGGAGCACAACTCGGTCATGCGGCCGCTCCGAGACCTCGAGGCGCGGGGCACACGTCTGACGGTCGTGCCGTGTTCACCCGAGGGAGAACTCGACCCGTCGGCGGTCGAAGAGGCGATCACCCCCGAGACCACCCTGATCGTCATGAACCATGCCTCCAACGTGATGGGGACGATCCTCCCGGTCGCCGCCGTGGCCGCGATAGCCCGGGCGCACGCGATCCCGCTCTTGGTCGACGCCGCCCAGAGCGCGGGAGCGATCCCGCTCGACATGCAGGCGCTCGGCATCGACCTTCTGGCCTTCACCGGCCACAAAGCGCTACTCGGTCCGACCGGCACCGGCGGCCTTCTCATCAACGAGACCATCGACCCGCGCCGCATCCGCCCGTTGATCCGTGGTGGCACGGGCAGCGAATCGGAGGCCGAGGCCCAGCCCGATTTCCTGCCCGACCGCTTCGAGGCGGGCACTCTGAACGCCGCCGGTCTCGCCGGACTTGCCTCTGCCATCGATTGGCTCCTCGCACAGGGCCTCGATGCGATCCGCGACCGAGTGCGCGACCTCACCGACCGGCTGATCGAGGGATTGCGCGAAACACCGCGAGTGGAGGTGTACGGCACGCTCGATGCCGACAAGCAGGTGGGCGTGGTCTCGTTCAACCTCCAGGATGCCGACCCAGCCGACGTCGACATGCGTCTCAGCGAAGACTACGGCATCTCGGCCCGGGTTGGCCTGCAGTGCGCACCGTCTGTGCATAGGACCATCGGCACGTTCCCGCGGGGCACGGTGCGGTTCTCCCTCGGTCCTTTCACGACAACCGATGACATCGACTACGCCGTCGGAGCGGTGCGTGCCGTCGCCCGCTCGGCGAACAGAGAGCGCCCGACGCGTTTCTCCGAATGAGCCAGAGAGACCACGCAACACAGCCCGACTACGTCGTTCTGCTCGTCCGCTCGGTATCGCACGCCATGAAGGCCGAGCGAGCGTTGACCAAGGCGGGAGTGCCACATAAACTCGTCCCGGTGCCTCGCAGCCTGAGCTCGCAGTGCGGCGTATGCGTGCGGATCGTTCCCCCCGACCGACGGGCGGCCGAGCAAGCTCTGGGTGAAGCGGGCGTCGAGATCGTCGCTATCCACGAACTACGGGGCGGCAGGACGAGCGCGCTTCAGCAAGAGCCTCCACACGACAAGGAGTAGCAAGGATGACCAGCCAACCCCCCACTGAGTCGGCCGCCGGTCAGGATGCGATCGTTCTCGCCCTCTCGAGTGAGGCCATGGGCAGGGGCGATGACGACCTCGGGCGCATGCTCATGCGTAGTCATCTCCATGTACTCGCCGAAGGACCGGCGAAGCCTGACATCATCGTCATGTTCAACACGGCGGTCAGGCTGGCCATGCACGGCTCCCTCGCGCTCGACGACCTGGCGGCGCTGGCGGCGAGCGGAGTGAAGCTCCTGCTGTGCGGCACCTGCGTCGGCTACTTCGAGCTGAAAGACCAGGTAGCGATCGGCACCATCTCGAACATGCACGACATCACCGAGGCGCTGCTCGGAGCCAAGAAGGTCATCAGTCTCTGACAGACGGCTACCAGCCCAGCATGACCTCGACCAAACGCGGCGCATCTGCGTCGACTGCCCGGCGCAAGGCCGCTGCGAGCTGGTCGGGGTCGCTCACGCGCTCACCCTCGACGCCCATCGAACGGGCCATGAGGCTGAAGTCCATGACCGGCTGATCAAGTTCCATGCCCTCGTGCTTCTCGGACAGCGGGTAGTCGCCAAGCACCAATTTGCGCACGACTTTGACCTGACCGTATGTGGCGTTGTTGGTGATGACGTACGTCACCGGCAGGTTGTAGCGGGCGGCGGTCCACAGGCTCTGCATCGACCAGCCGGCGCTGCCATCGCCACTCACACAAACGACCTTCTTGTCGGGAGCGCCGAGCTGCACACCGAGCGCTCCGGGCAATCCCCAGCCGATGCTGCCCCCTTTGCGGGCCCTGAAGTAGGTGCGCGCCACCCGAGGCTGCAGCACGCTTCGGAGCGTCGCCGATGACGTCCAGCAATCGTCGACGATCAAGGTGTCCGGCGTCACGACCTGAGCCAGCTCGGTCATCAGACGGGGCACCGAGATCGGCCGGGCATTCTGCTGAGCCGCCCATATGGCTTCGAGCGCCGCGCGGGTCCTGGCCTTCTCGCCGGCCGTCTCGGTCGCTCGCGCCTGCGCGCGCTCGCGGAACTTCGCCCACTCCGGGTTGCCCGAGGCGAAGCCCGCTTCGAGGGCCTCGTTCAGTTCGGCGAGGGTGGTCTTGATGTCCCCCAGAAGGCCGCAGTCGGCCGGGAAGTTCTTGCCGATCTCCCACGGGTTGTCGTCGATCTGCAGGATCCTCGTGCCGGCGAGGGTCGGCCGGACCGGGTTGTAGAAGCCCTCGGCGAAGAGGGAGCAGCCGGCCGCGACGATCAGGTCGACCTTCTTCAGGAACTCCGTGGTCGCGGGCATCGCGGCGTCGAGGTCGCCGAGGTACAGCGGATGGTCGATCGGGAAGTTCACGTCCGACATCCAGTTCTGGTAGACCGGCAGGCCGGTCAGCTCGGCGAAGCGCACGAGCTCGTCGACGGCGTCGCAACGGGCGATGCCGCTCTCGATGAGGAGGAGCGGCCGCTCGGCGGCCAGCAGCAGCTCGATCGCACCCGTAAGCGCGGCCGCGTCGGGCCTAGTGTGCGGATAGTCGACGGTATTCGGCCGGTCGACGAAGTCGAGCTCCTGCATGAGCACGTTCTGCGGCAGCGAGACCAGCACCGGCCCGGTCGGCGCCTGGCGGGCCATCTTGAAGGCACGCTGCATGACCGCGGGTAGGTCGTCGGCGTGCACCGGTTCGGCGCTCCACTTGGTGAAGACCTTGGCGAGGCCGACGATGTCGCCCGACAGATGCGGATCGTACTGCAGCAGCCGCGTGTCGTTCTGCCCGGTCGTGATGACCAGGGGCACGCCGCCATACTGGGAGTTGTAGATCATGGGAGTGGCCGCGGCCAGACCGGGAGCGGTATGCAGGTTCATGAAGCCGACCTTGCCGCTCGCCCGGGAGTATCCCTCGGCCATGCCGGCGCAGACGATCTCGTTGAGACCGAGAACGTACTGCATGTCGCCCGCCTGCTCGAGAGCGTCCATGAACTGGATCTCCGTCGCCCCGGGAATGCCGAACACATACTCCACGCCTTCGCGGCGCAGAAGCTGCATAAGGGCGTCTCGGCCCTTCATCCTCGTCATGATGCCCGCCCTTCTGGTAGGGGGCCGCGCAGTCGGAGCGCGGTCGACCTACTCAGGATGCCAGAGTCCTGGTCGGTCGTACAAGGTAGCGGCGCCCAAGGAGTCGACGCCGCCGGCGGGTGACTCCTCGTTGCGTTGCGGACACGCTCGCGGGGAGGCGGATCCTTGACAGACCCGCCGAGGCAGGAAGAGAATCCCCCAGCCAGTATTAAGTCCTGATACGGAACATCCCGCCACACTAGCAGAAGGGGCCGATGATGAGCTCATGGCGTGTTACCCCTCGGACTGGCTTTCTCGGTGCGCTCGCGCTCCTCGCGATCGCCATGGTCCTCACCCTCGTCCTAGCGCTTTCGCCCGCGGCCTTCGGTGCCCTGCCGGCACCCAAGATCGTTTCGGTGACTCCCGCCAACGACACCAAGGCAGTGCCGATCACACAGACGATCACGGTCACCTTCAGTGAGGAGATGGACCCGGCCACCATCAACACCGGGACTCTTTCGATCAAGCCTGATACCGGCTTTCCTCTACCGGCGACGGTGACATACGACTCCGAGACCAAGACCGCCACGCTCGATCCGGCCACCGACCTCATCGCAGGCAAGATCTACTTCGTGACTGTGGGCGTCAACGCGAAGAGCACGGCCGGAGTGTCGGTCGAAGGCGCTCCATACACCTGGTTCTTCCATACGGTCGACAACACGCCTCCGCGGGTGGTGTCGAAGACTCCTGCCGATGGTTCGGTCAACGTGCCCCTCAAGCCGGTGATCTCGATCACCTTCGACTCACCCATGCGGGCCAGCACTTTCACGCCGTTCTCGTTCTACATGGCCAAGCGCGGCGGTGCCGTGATGCCGGCCACGATCGTGTACGACGACTCGACCAAGACCGCTACTCTCACGCCCACTGCTGAACTCGAAGAGGCCGGCACCTACGACATCACTCTCATCGGCACGGCGACCGGCGCCAACGGCATGTTCGTCTACGGCGCTCCGATCGTGTGGAGTTTCACCACCGTTCTCGTGCAGCCGCCCGCAGTCGCCACCAAGAGCCCGGCTCCGGGCGCGACCGATCAGCCGCTCGACGTCATGGTCACGGTCACGTTCGACCGGCCGATGAACGCGAGCACGATCACCACCGACACCTTCTACGTCGAGAAGGTCGGCGGGGCGAAAGTCGACGCGGTCATGACCGCCAACGAGAACGGCACCACGCTCAGCCCCAAGTCGAAACTTCAACCCAACACGACCTACCAGGTGACACTCACCACCGACATCAAGAGCGCCAAAGGCGCCGGCCTCGTGGGCGCTCCGGTCACGTGGACCTTCACCACCAAGGAGGTGACCTCGCCGTTCAGCGACGTGTCGACCTCGAACCCCTACTTCGCCGCCATCTATGAGCTGTCTCAGAGAGGCATCATCGGTGGATTCACCAACGGCACCTTCAAGCCGAGCAGCACGGTCACCCGTCAACAGTACGCCAAGATGATCGTCAAGGCTCTGGGGGTCACGGTCACCGGCAATGAGGTCTGTCCGTTCGGCGACGTGGCCGACCAAGAGGGTAGCGACCCGCTCTATCCGGCCAAGTACGTCGCGGTCTGCGCGGCGCGCGGCATCATCCAGGGCAAGACCGCCAGTATCTTCGCCCCCTATGAGAACGTCACCCGTTATCAGGCCATCACCATGGCGGTGCGGGCCTGCGACAGCGTCGACCGCGGACTCCTCCAGACTCCGCCGACCTCATATGCCTCCACCTGGGATCCGGCCCTCAACGCGGTGCATGGGCAGAACGCCCGGCTGGCCCAGTACAACGGCCTGCTCGACGGACTGCCCCTCTCGCAGACCAACCCGCAGAACGCCATGACGAGGGGCGAGATCGCGCAACTACTGTGGAATCTCGTGCAAATCCTGGAGAAGTAGGATGCCGAAAGTGTCGCGACCCCCATCGGGCGGTGGCCCGGCGAAGGCACGCGGAAGAGGCCGGCCGGCCGCGCGAGCGGCACTGCCGGCGTTGATGGTGCTGCTCATCGCCGTGCCCTTCATCGCGATGGGTCTCGACGGTTTTGGTGTGCCGCCGGCGTCTCTCGCCGCTGCGCGGACTCTGGGCCTCGTGGCGATCACCGTGCTTTTCATCAACCTCTGCATCGGGGCTTTCCGGCCGCTCATCGCCCGCGCCTACAAACCTCGGCCTTTGCAGAGCTTCCATCAAGTCGTCGACGCGGCGGCCTTCGTTCTCGGGCTCGCGCACGGCCTGGTGATGATCGGTGTGGGCATCCGCGGCTACCAGTGGCAGGTGTGGCTTGGCCCCAGCGTCCTCGTGCTGCTCGCGATCGTGATCGTCACCGCGCTACGACGTGCTCGCCTGCGACGCGCATGGCGGTGGATCCACCGGTTCAACTATGCCCTGCTGATCCTTGTTGTCGCTCACGCGTTCGTGTTGGGCTACAACCTCATCTTGCAGCCCTTCATGAGGGTCATCTTCCTGGTGTACGTGGCCGTCGCCGCCATCGGACTCGGCTACCGGGTCTACCAACTGCTACGGCCTCCGAGCGCGCCGGCCCGGCCGGCCGCGAAGCGCTG
>JAKAHF010000170.1 GCA_021815245.1 Actinomycetes bacterium | reverse complement strand
ATGCAACAGGCAGGCGCCCGGGTCGCGGCCGAACAGATAGGCCGCCGTCTGGGCGATGCGACAGAACGGAGAGGAGAGTAAGGTGACTGACCAGCTGAAGACCTGCGTCAACTGTGGCCGGCCCCTCGCCGACCGGGTCGAGGAGGAGGAGCGCACCGGCACCGGAGCGAGCCTGTCCACCGGGACGTGCAGCACCTACCGGGTGTGGTTCTGTGTCAACAGCGACTGCGTGATGTACAAAACCGATCTCTACCGCGAGCAAATGGCCGATCGCACCGACCGCTGACCGGGTCGCGAGATCGCGCCGATATGTCAGGGGGAAGCATGAACAGGGACAAGCGACTGCACCGCTCTCGCACCGAGAAGATGATCGGTGGGGTTTGCGGAGGTCTGGCAGAGTACTTCAATGTCGACCCGACGATTGTGCGGGTCATCTGGGTGGCGCTTGCCATACTCCCGATTCCGGGGTCGGCCATCCTCGCATATCTCATACTGTGGGTGGTCATGCCGCAGGACTCCCCGGCCGGGCCGCCTCCTCGCTACTGACGACCAGAGGGGCTCCCGCGGGCGGGGGATCCCACGAGAAACTGCAAGGAGGTGATGGTCAGTGAGCGACATCCCGAGACTCACCACGCTCTCGCACGGCTCCGGCTGAGCGTGCAAGATCGGCCCCAAGGACTTGGGGCGCGTCATAGACATGCTCCCGCGGGTGGATGATCCCGCGCTGCTCGTCGGCTCCGACACGCTCGATGACGCGGCCATCTACCTCCTGACCGACGAACTTGCCCTCGTGCAGACGGTCGATTTCTTCACGCCCGTGGTCGACGATCCCTACGACTTCGGGAGGATCGCGGCTGCGAACTCCTTCTCCGACATCTACGCCATGGGCGGCAAGCCCCTGACGGCTCTGAACATCGTCTGTTTTCCCAACGGCACGCTGCCGCTCGAGCATCTCGGACTCATCCTGCTGGGAGGAGCAGAGGTAGCCCGCGAGGCCGGAGCCACGATCATCGGGGGACACACCATCGACGACCCCGAGCCGAAATACGGCATGGCCGTCACCGGCACGGTCAAGCCGGGCGAACAGCTCACCAACGCGGGCGCGCGTCCGGGAGACGTGTTGGTGCTGACGAAACCGCTCGGCACGGGCATCATCGCCACCGCTATCAAGCGCGGCGACGCGCCGGCCGAGTCGGTGGCCGCGGCGACTGCGTCCATGGCGGCTCTCAACAAGGCCGGGGCCGAGGTTGCCCGCGTCTGCAAAGCCCGGGCGCTCACCGACGTCACCGGTTTCGGCCTTCTGGGCCACGTGTCGGAAATGTGTCGCGCGGGCAATATCGGCGTGGAGATCTGGTTCGACGCGCTGCCCCTCTTGCCAGGGACAGTGGAGTTGGTCCGGGCGGGCATCGTCCCGGGCGGCACCAAGCGCAATCTGGAGTATGTCTCCGCTTGGTCGCGTTTCGACGACGCGATCGCGCCATGGCAACAACTACTGGCCGCAGACGCCCAGACTTCCGGGGGACTGCTGCTCGCTCTGCCCGAGTCGGAGGTGGCCGCGGCCTTGGCGGCTCTGACCGAGCTGCGCACTCCGGCGGCGGCCGTGATAGGGCGCTTCAAGACGCCCGGCGAGGCCCTGGTCGAGGTCCACGGGGGTCCGGCGCCGGCTATTTGAGGATGTGCCGCACCGTGGTCAGAGAGTAGCCCTGGGCGAAGAGCCAGTCGACCATCACCGGGATCGCGGCGATAGTCTGCGAACGATCGCCCCCTCCGTCGTGCATGAGGATGATGGCTCCCGGCTTGGTGCCTGCCTTGACGTGCGCCATGATCGCGTCGACGTCTTGGCGCTGCCAATCGAGGGTGTCGACCG
The DNA here is from genome assembly GCA_021815245.1 of Actinomycetes bacterium. Next base: position 4,138 of record JAKAHF010000170.1, on the reverse strand, counting down.
TCCAGAACGCGAGCCGCATGTTCAGGGCCGCTGCGCGCTGCTTGACCGTGTCGTTGCTGCTCCCGTAGGGCGGACGGAGATACTTGCTTCCCCCGATGACGGAGCTGGTGCGATTCACTTGGCTCGCGAACTGGGCCTCGGTCAGTTTGGTGAGGTCGGGGTGGCTCCACGTGTGGTTCTCGATCTCGTGGCCGGCATCGCGCATCCTCTTGAGGAGCGACTTGTTGCCGGCGGCCGAGCTGCCGAGCACGAAGAACGTGGCCGGCACATGCTTGGTCGCGAGCGCGTCGAGCACTCCCTGTGTGTTTGCTCCCGGACCGTCGTCGAAGGTGAGGGCCGCCAGCTTCTGACCCGACTCCACCGTGCTCGACCGCTTGAGCACGGTGTCGGTCGGCTGCACGATCACGAGCGCCGCCGCCTGCTTGTTGCTGATGACCCCCTTGAAGAGCTCTCGTTCTCCGGGAGAGCCTTTCTGGGCGAGAGAGACGATGTCGCCCTCGCCGACGACCGACACCTGCGACGCCACCGGCTGGGTGACCCGTCTGATCTGTTCAAGCACGTGCTCGCCATGGCGCACGTACAGCACGTCGCCGTCGGTGAGGACCTCGGTCGCGGGTACGGGCGAGCCGCCTGTCTCGCGAAGCGGGGCCGTACCGGCTCCGATATCGACTACGTCGCCGGTCAGGTTGAGCGTCGAACCCGGTCGCGCGAGGAGCGCGGAGTACGGGGCGAAGTCGGAGCTCGAGATCTCTGCCGGCAGGGAGAAGACCTCACCGTTGATCTGCACGAGCGCGAGGGTACTGGTCTGGCCTGTGGGGGCGAGGAAGAAGGCGAGAACGATGCAGAACAGCAGTCCGAAGATCAGGGCGCATGTCTCGCCCAGGAGGCGGCGCCGCCGGGCGCGCCGTCGGCGCACTGTTCGGTTGCGCTCGGCTCTGCGGTGCTCCGTGTCGTGCGCTTGCTGCATTCTCTTCAAACGTTTCGACGGGGCCGAACCGATCCCTGATGCATGTTTTGGGATTCCTTCACATTTTCCTCACATCCCCGGCTCACACTTGCCACTGTACCCGATGCGTGAAAAACGATCCTTCTCGATACGGAGGTACCACATGAAGAGTATCTGGCGAAAGAAGTGGCTGGTGGCGGTGGTGGCTGTTGCCATCTTTCTCTCCGTGGGGGCGGTTGCCTGGGCGGCCACGAGCTCCGACCAACCGGCTGCCGACGAGACCACCGCGACGACCGCGGCATTGTCGGCCGGGGCGGAGGAGCTCATCGCCGGTCTGGCACAGGGCCTGGGCGATGGTTCGGGCACGCCTGCCGAGCGCCTCGCGCAGGGCGCCAAAACCTTGAAGCAGAGGACGGAGAAGTGGCTCAAGCGTCAGGCGGCGTTGATGGAGAAGCTTCGCGAAGACATGAGTCCCGCCGACCAGGCCCTCTACGACCAACTCGTCGAGAAACTGAAAGAGCAGCGCGAGGCGCTCAAGCAGGCCCGCGAAAACCTGGGCGAGACGGTCAAGCAACTGCATGATCTGCGCGACAAGTACCTCGACAGCACGACGAGCACGACCGACTGACAGCAGGTAACGCAACCGGCACGAAGTACTCTAAGGCGGGGTGCGGCTCCATCGCGAGGCGTGGAGGCTTCACCCCGTCTTAGCGTGCCGACGAGGAGGGCCACCCGATGACGCAGGGGCGCGAGGTCAAGGCCAAGAGCGACGCCGTGGTGATCGAGGACGATCCGTCGATCTCGGAGCTGCTGCAACTCTATCTTGCCCGGGAGGGCTACGACGTGCACGCCACCCCGTCGGGGGAGACCGGCGTGGCGCTCGTGAGAGAGCACACGCCTGCCCTGGTCATCCTCGATCTCATGCTCCCCGACAGTTCGGGTTTTGACGTGCTCAAGGCGGTGCGGAGCTTCTCCAACTGCCCCCTCATCATACTCACGGCCAAAGACGCCGAGCACGACAAGATCCTCGGTCTGGAACTCGGGGCCGACGACTACATGGTCAAGCCCTTCAGTCCGGGCGAACTGATGGCGAGGGCCCGGGCGGTGCAGCGCCGTACCGCCGGCCAGGAGGAGCCCGCGAACGGCACCCAGGTGCTCGGGGGCATCGAGCTGTCGCCGGCGGAGCGCACCGTCAAGGTCGACGGTGTCGCCGTGGAGCTGACACCCAAGGAGTTCGAGCTCCTGCACTACCTACTCGTCAACCGTGGGCTGGCGCTCTCGCGCGAGCGCCTCCTTCAGGAAGTGTGGGGCTACAGCTCGTTCGGAGACGCCCGCACGGTCGACGTGCACGTGGGGCAACTACGCAAGAAGCTTGGTGGTTGGAGCAAGGCGATACAGACGGTGTGGGGTCTGGGCTACAAGGCCGACAGCGGGGCCGATCGATGAGTCGCTCGCCCTCGTTTCGCTGGCGTCTCATGGCCGCGCTCGCGGGGGTGTCTCTCTTCACTCTCTTCGTCGTCGGCACGATCTTCTACCTGTTTCTCGGCGGATACGTGCTCGACCGCCAGGAGCAGCTGCTTCTCGACCAGGCCATGGAGGCCGCCGATCAGGTGCAGGGCGTCACCGAAACCCGCGTGGGCTCGAGCATCGTTGGCGATAGGGTCATCGTCGCTCTGCTGCGCGCCGATCTGCGGGTGCTCCCCGCGGGCTCGGGCATCGTCGTCTTCGAGGGCGCGGAGGTCGCCGCGAAGGTCGGCACCGTGCCGGTGAGAGGCGAGAACCTGCAGCGTCTGCGAGTTGAGGCTGAGACCATGGCCTCATCGGGACCCGCGAGCGGCATAGTCAAGAAGGTACTTTTTGCAGGAACAAAGCGTACCGACGTACTTCTTGCGGCCGTTCCCTTCACGTTGAGTGACGGCTCCTCGGGGCTTGCCGTGGTGACCCTCGCCCGCACCGACGCGGTGACGGCGCGCACCGGCGTGTTTCGGGCGCTCCTCGTCGCAGGAGCCATAGCCATCGTACTCGCCCTGCTGGTCGGCTCAGGACTCGGTTCGTGGATGGCCGAACCGTTGCGCCGGCTCTCGGGCGCCGCTCGCCGCATGGCGCAGGGTTCGTACGAGCAGCCGGTGACCGGCACCTATCCCGGGGAGGTGCAGGAATTGGCCGACAGCATAGAGTTCATGCGCCGCGAGGTGCGGAGCAGCGAGGCGTCGTTGCGGGGCTTCGTGGCCTCGGCCGCCCATGAACTGCGCACTCCTCTAACGTCCATTCAGGGCTTCTCGGAGGCGCTTCTTGACGGCACCGCTTCGACCGACGAAGAAAGGGCGCGTTCGGCCGCCGCCATATATCGGGAATCTACGCGACTGCAGCGTCTGGTAGACGCCTTGTTGACCTTGTCTCGGTACGATTCTCACGAATTCCAGCCGACAGTGGCGCCGGTCGATGTCGACACGCTGCTGCGCGAGGAAGTGGAGCGGCTGGTACAGGCCGGCCTCGCCGAGCCCGACCGCATTGCCGTGGCGAGCGAAGCCGACTCATGTCTCACGACCGATGCCGACATGTTGCGCCAGGTCATCGCGAATCTGCTTCGCAACGCGGTCTTCTATGGTGGAGTCGCTCCTGTGGGCGCTCGCGTCTACAAGCAGGAACGCGACCTGCTCATCGAAGTGACGAACGAGAGTCAGCCGCTCAGTGACGAGGACAAGGCCCGCCTCTTCTCCCGTTTCTACAGGGGAAGGTCGTCGCGACACGCCGAGGGATTCGGTCTCGGCCTCGCTCTCGTGCGCGAGATCTGTGTCGTTCTAGGTGGGAAGGTGGAGTTGGTGGACAGCGGGCCGCTTGTGCGTTTCAGGGTCACACTTCCGGTGACGCGACCGGCACAGGAGAGACCTCTTCCATAGCTCCGAACACAGAGCGTTTGGACAGAGCCCGAGGAGGCTTGTGCTACCATACGTGCCGCGCCTCTTGTCGAGCAAATGCGAGGTATGTGTGCGGATTACGTTCATCGAGCCGGCGGCACCAGGCTTTCACGTCTACAGCTTTGTGAAGCAGATGCGGCTCGGTCTTCCCCTGCTCGGCGCGCTCATGACCGCTCGTGGACACGACGTCAAGATCTACGCGGAGAGCCTGAGCGAAGTCGACTGGAACCGGGTGCTCTCATCCGATCTGGTAGGCATCTCGACGACGACTTCG
>JAKAHF010000169.1 GCA_021815245.1 Actinomycetes bacterium | reverse complement strand
GGCTGACCTCAGCCATGCCCGTGCCTGGACGCTTACCGTTGCCGGCGAAGATCACCTCCTCGCTCTTGCGGCTCCGTACCGCGCGCAGACTCTGTTCGCCTAGCGCCCATCTAATCGCGTCCACGACGTTGCTCTTGCCGCTACCGTTGGGCCCGACAAGGGCCGTCACGCCTCTATCGAGCTCCAGCACGGTCTTCGAAGCGTAAAGGTTGGCGTCGAACACGGGAGTATTGGCCATCGCGAGGATCTCCCCCGTGGTCGGATCGAGAACCACAGCGCATGCCTTCTTGGCCTCGAACTCCTCGACCACGCCCGCGAGCACCTTCTCGGTCTGATACTGGATTTCCGCGTCGATCGTGAGGGATATGTCCTCACCGGGCACGGCTTCCTTCAACGAGTTGGTGGCCAGCCGGTTGCCCGAGAGGTCGCTGACGATCTGCAGCTCGCCGGCCTCCCCTGCGAGTTGTTCTTCGTACTGCAGCTCCAGGCCCGCCAGTCCCTTCGCCTCGTCTCCACCGACCATGCCGAGCAGTTGAGGGGCGAGAGCACCCTTAGGGTAGACGCGCTTCGGCTCGGCGCACACACCGATGCCCCTTATGCCGAGTGCCTTGATGTCGTCGCCGACCGCTGTGTCGATCTTGCGGGCCAGGTAGCGGAACTGCGAGTCGCCCGTCAGCTTGGGAATGATCTCCTCTTCTGAGAGACCGAGATAGGGAGCAAGCTTGCCGGCGACTTCGGCCAGATCTGCCCCCGCTTCTTTGAGCTGCTTCGGGTTGGCATAGATACTCGAGGTCGCCCTCGACATGGCAAGGATCTCGCCGTTGCGGTCATAGATGGTGCCCCGAGGGGCATCAAGCTTCATGGTTCGCACCGACTGCGCTTCGGCCTTCTCTTGAAATGCCGGAGCCGCGACCACCTGCACCCAGAACGTCCGCCCCATGAGGGCGAGCAGAAAGACGACCGCGAACCCCATGAAGAGAGCCAGACGTTTGTTCGTCCGGCTCACGGTCAGCGTCCCGCTATCGTAGCGTCGCTCTCCGCGACGGTAGCGGTGCCGGCGATTTCGGCGTAGTGCACTTTGTCTGCCGGGCCGAGGCCCAAGCGATTCGCCTGCTCGGCCACCCGGTTCGGTGACGAGAGGGCCGATATCTGCGCCGACAGCGATGCGGTCTCGGCAGTGAGTTGCTGCTGATCACTCTGCATGCGACCGATATCAGATTCCATCTGCGTCGTAGCCGAGTTGATGAGCACCGGCGCGATGACGAGCACACTGAGTAGCAGAGCCGACAGCAGCAGGACCGCGGTGGCCAGCCCCCAGCGGCGCTGGTGCTGGGTCGTCACGGCCCTCAGCTCTGGAACAGGCCTCTGCACCTCCTGCTCTTCATAGCTCGGCCGTTCTTCATACTCCGGCACGCGGGCTACGGCCTCGCGAGTGTAGTAGCGGGTGGAGTGCACACGAGCGGCGGCGCGTTCTTCGCTGCGCTGTGCGGCCGGCGAGGGAGTCAGGTCGGCCTCCCAGGCGTCAACCCAGGCAGAGCGACTCGGAGTGAGCATCATATCCTCCTGATCGCCCGCAGCTTCGCCGAACTCGAGCGCGGATTGAGCTCCAGCTCGAGTTGGCTGGGAGTGACGGGCTTCGTGGTCACCAGTTCTCCCGTGGCCTTGCCACCACACACGCATACCGGAAACTCAGGTGGGCACGTGCACGCGCGGGCCTTCCCTACGAAGAATTCCTTCACTATGCGATCTTCGAGGCTATGGAAAGAGATGACAGCGAGTACGCCACCGGTCTCCAGAAGCGAGAAGGCCAAGGGCAGAGCCCGCTTGAGGCTGTTCAGTTCGTCATTGACCTCGATGCGAAGGGCCTGGAAGACGCGCCGCGATGGATTGCCGGCGCCGAAACGCGCCGGCGTCGGGATGGCGGCTTTGATCGTGTCGACCAATTCGCAGGTGCGGCTGTAGGGCTGCCGCTCACGCCTGAGGACGATCGCCCTCGCGATGCGCCGTGAATAGCGCTCTTCGCCGTAGCGGCTGAACAGGTGCGCCAGATCGGCCTCTGACCACGTGTTGACGATGTCGGCAGCCGTCATCATGAGCGACGGGTCCATGCGCATGTCGAGGGGAGCGTCATAGCTGTATGAGAACCCCCTTTCGGGGGTGTCTATCTGCATGCTGCTCACGCCGAGATCCATGTAGACCGCGCTGGCGGTGAAGCCTTCGGCGACCAACTCGGCGATGCCGTCGGCGAAGTTGCCCAGGATGAACCTCGAGTGGCAGCGGAAGCGCGCCTGCAGGCTGTAGAAGTACTCCTGCGCGATCGGATCCTGATCGAGCCCTATGATGACCGCGTCGGCACCGAGGCGAGCGGCGATGGCTTGGGCGTGTCCGCCGGCGCCGAACGTCATGTCGACGACCTTGGCGTTGCGGCGCAGGCCGAGCACCTCTTCCAGTTCTGAGGTCAAAACCGGTTTGTGGGCCATAGCCATCTCCGTCTTGAATGAGGCTGCCACACTAGGCATCGTGAGCCTACCTTCCTGCCTCGCGGGCGGCCAGGTGGTCGGGGTTCCAGATCTCGAGGTGATCCCTGACACCGAGGATCTTCACCTTGCCCGAAAGCTCTATGTCTTTGGCCATCTGGGGCAACATCACGCGCCCCTGCTTGTCGGGCTCCTCGATAGACATCAGACGGTAGGTCTGCCGGACGGTCCAGTCATCATCAGGATTGTTGAACGTGTCGAGAGGGGCCAGATGGGCGCCGTCGTATTCCTTCCATGAAGCCTGAGTGAAGACAGACAGGCATTGCTCGCGATTCGGAAGTAGCACCATGACAGCACCCTCGGCGAAATGGTCACGATAGCGCGCAGGCAGTGTGATGCGACCCTTCGGGTCGACCGTGTGCTCAAATTCCCCACCTAGCCACTCTGAATTCATGTGACTACATTAACCCACTTTGCCCCACATTGCAACACTTCTTGCCAAAATCCTCCACTGCAATCGGTTCACAGGGAATTTCTGCCACGGGGCAGCGTCGGAGACGGCGAAGGACGTGAGAAACGCGGGCGTCACCCACCTCTGGCGCATGGCGAGGCCAGAGTGGGTCAAGATGGCGAGAGAGAAGCCGCGGACGAGTGGGCGGTGCAGATCGAGACTATGGTGCCCGGCGGCCGGGTTACGCTAGACGCGTTTCAAGGGCGCGTATTCGAGCAGAAGCCGTTTCTGCTCGCCGAGTGCCGAGAAGAACACCCGCACGATGCCGCCGGACTCGAGGCCCAGCACGACGCCTTCGCCGAACTTGGCGTGAACAACCTGATCGCCCGGTGCAAGCCCGGCCTCCGCCGCGGTGCCGCGAGGGGCCGGAGCCGCCTTCTGCGGGGGGACGCCGGCACCGAGCCGCGACCCGGCCGACTGCTGCGAGACACCCTGCCTGCCCGCAAGCCGCGGTGAGAAGACCGACGTCTCGCGATACTCGAGCAGACGTGACGGCAGCTCACCCAAGAACCTGCTCGGCAGTTTGTAGCCCGCAGCGCCGTGGAGCGTGCGGGACCGCGCGTGCGAGAGATAGAGACGGTCTCGCGCTCTGGTCATGCCCACGTAGCAGAGACGCCTCTCCTCCTCGAGGCGCTGCTCGTCGAGCGAGCGCGAATGCGGAAACAGGCCCTCTTCCATGCCGGTCACGAACACGACAGGGAACTCCAGGCCCTTGGCATTGTGCAGCGTCATGAGGGTGATCGACGCTTGGGCTTCCTGCAAACCATCGATGTCGGCATAGAGGCTTATCTCCTGCAGGAAGTCGGCGATCGTGCCGTCCGGGTTCATGCGGTCGAACTCCTCAGCCACCCCGACAAACTCCTCGAGGTTCTCGATGCGCCCCTCAGCCTCCAGCGTGCGCTCTGCCTTCAGCGACTCCAGCAACCCGCTTTCCTTCAACACGGTGCGCACGAGTTCAGCCACCTTGCTCTTGCCCTCGGCCGATTGGGCCCAGCACACGAACCCCTCCCCCAGGCGCAGGCACGAGTCGGCCGCCCCGCTGGTGAATCCCGGCACGTCTGACGCATGAAGAAGCGCCTCGCGCAACGACACCTGGTTCTCGGCGGCGTAGTTCTGGAGGCGTCCGATCGCCACGTCGCCCAGGCCGCGGCGGGGTGTATTGATGACCCGCAGCAGCGATAGGTCGTCGGTCGCGTTCATCATGACACGCAGGTAGGCCAGCAGATCTTTGATCTCGGCCCGTTGGTAGAACTTGGTGCCCCCGAACACCCGGTACGCCACACCCTGCCTCACCAACATGTCTTCGATGACGCGAGACTGCGCGTTGACCCGGTAGAAGACGGCCACATCGGATGCGGGACGCTCCCTCAGCATCTTCACGACTTCTTCGCAGACCAACCGGGCTTCTTCGTGCTCGTCGCGGCACTCGAACACAGCGACAGGCACTCCCACGCCACGTTCGCTCCACAGGTTCTTGGGCTTGCGTTTGCGGTTGTGCGACACGAGCGCGTTGGCGGCATCGAGGATGGTGGTCGTCGATCGATAGTTCTGATCGAGGGTCACCACCTTCGCGTCGGGGAAGTCCTCTTCGAAGTTGAGGATGTTGCGTATGTCGGCTCCCCGCCAGGAGTAGACCGACTGGTCGTCGTCGCCCACGACCGTGACCTGGCGGTGCTCTTCGGTGAGCAGCTTGACCAGCACGTACTGCGCCCGGTTGGTGTCCTGATACTCGTCGACGAGCACATGCCTGAATTGGTCGCGGTAGTAGGCCAGCCGGTCGGGGAACAACCTGAGCACGTCGACGGAACGCATGATGAGATCGTCGAAATCGAAGGCGTTCTGTTCGAGGAGTCGCTTCTGGTAGCGGTGGTAGACCTGCGCGGCCACCTCCGCCAAGCCAGAGGTGGCTTCGTCATCGCCCGAATCGCTCCACACGCCGTCGGGATTCTGCTTCCCCCGGCCGAAATCGTCGGTGTCGATGAGCTTGTTCTTGGCGTCGGAGATGAGGCCGAGTACGGCCCGGGGTGGAAAACGTTTGATGTCGTGCCGCAGATCCTCGAGACAGTGCTTGACCAGCCTAGTCGAGTCATCTTCGTCGTAGATGGTGAAATTGGTGCGGTAACCCAACCGAGGGGCGTCATATCGTAGCAGCCGGGCACAGGCCGAGTGGAATGTGCAGACCCACATCCATTCCGAAACGGGTCCGAGCAGTCCGGCCACACGTTCCTTCATCTCGCCGGCCGCCTTGTTGGTGAAGGTGATCGCGAGAGTCTGATGCGGACGCACCTGGCGGCTCTCGATCAGATGGGCCAATCGGTAGGTGAGCACGCGGGTCTTGCCCGACCCTGCGCCCGCCAGCACGAGCAGCGGTCCTGAACTGTGAAAGACGGCTTCGCGCTGTCGCTCGTTGAGTTCGGCGGCAAGCCGCGACTCCATGGGTTCAGACACAGGGACCGCCATCGATGCTCGTGCTCACACGCCCTCCTCGTTATCGGCCGACGGCCACAGTGATCTGTTGAGACTGCCGCTCTTGAATCCCTCGAGGTCGAGTGTGACGTAGACATAGCCGACCTCGCGAAGCAGTTCAACGATAGTATGCCGCACACCCTGTCCCACGGCACGCTCGATATCGGCGGCATCGACTTCCACCCGGGCAAGCGTGCCGTGATGTCGCACCCGCACCTGCCTGAGGCCGAGGGCCCGCAGACCCCGTTCGGCGGTCGCCACCATGTTTAACTTGTCGCCGGTGATCGTCTCGCCATAGGGAAAACGTGACGAGAGGCAGGGAGACGAGGGCAGGTCCCAATTGGAGAGCCCCATACGACGCGCTACTTCACGAACTTCGTCCTTGCCCATGCCGGCCTCGGCCAGAGGGCTCCTCACGCCCAACGTCGCCGCGGCTCTCATGCCGGGACGATAGTCGGCGATGTCGTCATGATTCGCCCCATCGACGACCGTTCTCATGCCTTCTCGACGCGCCAGGTCGATCATCTCTCCATACATGGAACCGCGGCATAGAA
>JAKAHF010000168.1 GCA_021815245.1 Actinomycetes bacterium | reverse complement strand
GACCCGCGGCGGAGCAGCTCCGAAAGCTGAATCCCCTTGTCGTGCACCTGATCAAGGAGGAGGAGGGCCCGCCCCACGTCGAGCGGGTGATAGAGGTGACCACCGAGCGAGGCTGCCTCGTCGTCACCCCGCGCGAGCAGGTCGACTCCGAACAGGTGGGCGTGCCGGGCGGTCAACGCAGCGGGTTGGCGCAAGCCGAGGCGAAGAGCGAGTCGCTCTGGCGGTAGCCAGACCGGCGTCGCCGGCCTCCAGGCCAAGACTTCCCCAGGGCGGGCTTTCGACGGATCGCCGAGACCTCAGAACAGGGCCGTAACCCCGTCGTCGCCGTTGCCGGGCAGGATCGCGCCGGCGGTGTCTTCTCCGACCAATCGCAGCAGATCGGCCTCTTCGAGCAACGCTGTGCCCAGTTGTCGTGCCTTGTCGAGCTTGGAGCCCGCGTCTTCACCCACCACCAGGTAGTCGGTCTTGGCGCTCACCGAACCGGTGACTTTGCCGCCCGCCGCGACGATGAGATCGGTCGCCCGCTGGCGTGACAGCGTCGGCAACGTACCGGTGATCACGAGGGTCTTGCCTACGAGCGGCCCATCACCCGCCGCGGCCGCTCCTCCGGCCCGCTCCGGCGCCGACATGGTCACCCCCGCGCCGGCCAGCCGGTCGACCAACTCGCGATTGCGGGCGTCGCGGAACCACTCCCACACGCTCTGGGCGATGATCGGTCCGATGCCCGGCGTTTCGGCTATCTCGTCGGGTGAAGCCTCCCCAAGCGCGGCCATGCTGCCGAAGCGCCGCACCAGCAGGTCGGCGTTCTCGCCCCCCACGTGGGGGATGCCGAGCGCCCACAGAACCCGCGCGAGCGACCGTGTGCGCGAGGCTTCGATGGCGGCGACGATGTTGGCGGCCGACTTCTCACCCAAGCGGTCCAGCGCCGCCAACTGCCCGGCGTCCAGCCGGTAGAGACCGGCCGGGTCGGCGATCATGTCCAGGGCGACGAGACGCTCGACCAACTTGTCGCCCACCCCCTCGATATCCATAGCGCCTTTGCTCACGAAATGCTTGATGGCCTCGACCTTCTTGGCCGGGCATTCGGGGTTGGGGCAACGCACGGCGACTTCGCCGGGCACCCGCACCACCGGGGTGTCGCACGACGGACAGTTCTCGGGCATGGTGAAAGGCATCTCAGCCCCGGTGCGGAACTCCGTGAGCGGCGCCACCACCTGCGGGATCACGTCACCGGCCCGCTGGACGATCACCATGTCACCGGCGCGCAGGTCTTTGCGCTGGATATCTTCCTCGTTGTGGAGCGTAGCCTTCTCGACCGTCACTCCGCCGACTTCGACCGGGTCGAGCTCGGCCCAGGGGTTGAGCACACCGGTACGCCCCACATTGATGTGGATCGCGCGCAGCCGGGTCTGCGCGGTGGTGGGGGCGAACTTGTAGGCCACCGCCCAACGTGGCGCCCGTCCTACTGCACCCAGCGCGGCCTGCAGGTCGCGATCGTCGAGCTTGACCACCACGCCGTCGATGTCGTAGTCGAGGTGTTCCCGCTGGTCGTGCCAATGCCGGCAGCGAGCGACGATCTCGTCGATGCCGCCGGCCGCCAGTATCTCGGGATTCACTTTGAATCCCGCCCGGCGCAGCCAGTCGAGCACCTCGTGATGCGAGTCGAATTCCCGGCCGTCCACCGCCCCCACTCCGTAGAACCACGTGGAGAGCGGCCGTGCCGCCGTCACGCGCGGGTCGAGCTGCCGCAGCGATCCCGCGGCCGCGTTGCGCGGATTGGCGAAGGTGGCTTCGCCCGCCGCCACCCTCTGCTCGTTGAGGCGAGCGAAGGCCGCCAGAGGCAGGTAGACCTCGCCCCGCACCTCGATCGAGCGCGGAAAGGGCGCGGCTTCGGCGCGCATGGCAAGGGGCACGGTGCCGATGGTGCGCAGATTGGAGGTCACATCTTCGCCGACCTCGCCGTTGCCGCGCGTGGCTCCGACCGTCAGCCGGCCGTTCTCGTATCGAAGCGACATAGCCAGCCCGTCGATCTTGGGTTCGACGACGAATCGCAGCCCACGCCCGTCGGCGCCCACATCCTCTCCGGCCTCGGCGACGAGCTTGACGACCCGGGCGTGCCAGGCTCGCAACTCATCCTCGTTCTTGGCGTTGGAGAGCGAGAGCATCGCTTCCCCGTGCCGCACCTGCCCGAAGACCGACAGGGGCTCGCCGCCTACTCTCTGCGTGGGCGAATCGGGGGTGACGAGTGCCGGATTCTCGGCCTCGAGCCGTTCCAATTCCCGATAGAGGGCGTCGTACTCGGCATCGGAGATCTCGGGACTGTCGAGCACGTAGTAACGATACTCGTGGTGCCGCACCTGCTCGCGGAGATCCTCCAAACGCTGGTTGATCGCCCGCTCCGCCGACCCATCGCCGGTCACGGCGCCGCCCGCAACCAGATCGTCCACCGCCATCAGCCTCCCCAGCGCTGCCCAAGGGCAGCCCGTCAACTAGACGCCGAGAACCTCGTGCAACTCGGGAATAGTATGAACCAGCACGTCGGGGTTTTCAGCTTCGAGGGCGGCGGTATCGAAGACCCCCCAGGTCACGGCGACCGCGGCCACCTCGGCTGCGTGCGCCGCCTGCATATCGGTGGGGCTGTCGCCCACGTAGGCCGCATCGGCCGGGTCGACGCCGAGCTCCCGCAGGCAGTACAGAATGGGATCGGGCAGTGGCTTGTTGCCGGTCGCCTCATCGGAGCAGACCGTAGAATCGAAGTAGGCCTCGATGCCCGTGAGATCGAACGCCATCTGCGTCGTGTATCGCGACTTCGAGGTAACGAGGCCGATCTTCACCCGGGCGTGGTTGAGTGCGTCGAGCAGGCCGAGTATGCCGTCGTACAGCTTCAGCATGCGGTCGTGCTCGCGATGGTTCCACTCGCGGTAGACGTCGACCAGTTCCTCCGCGTGCTCGGGACTGAAACGCTCCATCTGCTCGCGAAGCGGCCGTCCCACCCAGGCGATCGAGTCCTCGCGCGAGATCTCGCGGCCGAGCACCGTCCGGATGGCGTGCTGGAACGAAAGGATGATCAGTTCGACCGAATCGACCACCGTGCCGTCGAGGTCGAACACCACGGCCCCATAGACCGGCGCACCCGCCGGACGGTTCGCGTCGCCCATCAGTCCTCCTTCAGCGCACTGAAGCGCGAGAGCGAGCCACCCCAGCCGGTCAGCGCATCGAGCGCATCGTGCGACATGAGATCGAAGTGGAGCGGAGTGATCGACACCCAGCCTTCGGCTATCGCTTCAAAATCTGTACCGCTCTCGTGCACGTAGCTGAGATCGTCGTTGTAGATGTGGTACTCCTTGCGGAGACCTTTCGTCTCGCGATACTCCACCTTGTCGCCGTACACCCGCTTGCCGAGCCTGGTGAACTTCATACCCTTGATCTGCTCAGCCGGTCGGTCGGGACAATTGACATTGAGCAACGTCTTCGCCGGGAAACCCTTCTCGAGAGCGGTCTTCACCAGCAGACGAGCCACACGGGCCGGAACCATGAAATCGTATCCGGCACCGAACCGCTCCGACGACATCGCGATAGCTGGGATGTCGAGCATGATCCCCTCGAGGGCGGCGGCCACCGTGCCCGAGTAGGTGATGTCGTCGCCCAGGTTCACGCCCAGGTTGATGCCCGAGACGACTATGTCGGGCGTACGGTCGAGCAGCCCCAGCGCAGCCATGCGCACGCAGTCGACAGGAGTGCCATCGGTGGCGTATGCGCGCGTGCCGTCGGGCAACTCCACCTCTTCGACCGTCAGCGGCGAGTGCATGGTGATGCTGCGGGCGGCACCCGAACGGTTCTGATCGGGCGCCACGATGCGCACCTCCCCCAGCGGATCGAGGGCGGTCTTCAATGCGGCAAGCCCGGGAGACCAGACGCCGTCATCATTCGTGAGGACGATGAGGGGCCGTGAGGACCCAAAGGCGACGAGCGCGCAGTCGCGAGAGGGAGCGTTCATGCTATGAAGACCTGCTGGCTGCGGTGGCGGCCGGCAGGGACACTACGTGGCTATTTTGGTGGCCGGGGCGGCGGCGGGCTTCGAGTCGGCCGAGGCCGAACTCTCGGCCTTGCTGCCGTTGCCGTTGTCGGACGAGCCGCTCGACTCCGAGGAGGAGCTACCGCTCTCCGACCGGTTGCCACCGGCCGACATGGTGCTCTTCTTGGCGTAGTCGGTAGTGTAGAACCCGCTGCCCTTGAACTGGATAGCCACCGGGAACAGGAGTCGCTTCACCGGCTCGCCGCACTTCTCGCATTCCTTGACGGGATCGTCAGACATGCGCTGGAACCGCTCGAACTGATGCTCGCACGATACGCAACGATATTCGTAAGTAGGCAAGGCTGCTGACCTCCTGGCTCAACACTGCAGTAATTATACCGGAAACGCGGCTCTCGTCCAGTGTGGTTGGCACTCTCACCCCGAGAGTGCCAAGTCGGGACGCCACGGGGTCAGGCCCACTCGAACGGTTATTGGAGCTGGTGCCGCTCACCGGCGTCGACCGGCGGAACGAGGCCTCAATCCAGCTGCTCGATGAGTTCGCGCACCCACAGGCGCACGTCCATGGCCATGGAATACGTGCCTTCGGAGTTGACGATGTCGCTGTCGCAGTGAAGCTGCTCGTACCAATCGCGAAAGCGTGCCTCACCCAGGATGGCCTCGACTTTCTCGGGTGACTCACCTGAGAGCCACGCATGTATGGCCTCGGCAGCTTTGAGAATCGAGATCTCGGGGGTAAGCACCAGAAGTAAGGGAACAAGCGCGCGGTTCAACACCCCATACACGATGCCGCGCGCGTCCTCGTCGGTCTGCGTGAGCAAATTCTCCGGCTGCAGCCAGCTGTCGGGCCACTGCTGCCCCCACCACGGATCGAGCGCGCGGTACTCGGCGAAACGATCGGCGCCAGACGGAAAGATGCCCGCCCACACATGCGCGGGCACGAGTGCGTAGTGACCGAAGTCGATCCCATTCATCTTCCCTACGCGCGCCAACGCACTCGAGGCGGATTCAGCCCCCTGCTTGAACCGGCGCTTCTCGAGCCAGGTGATGATCCTCGCGCGCAGCTTCGAACAGACGTACCGGTCGTGGTTGCCCGGGAACCAGCTGACGATGTTGTAGACGGGCCCATACAGGTTCTCCTGCACGATCACCGGCAAACCCGCCGCGGCCTGACCCCACAGATAGTCGCGCATCTCGGCGAAATCGCGGAGGTTCGCTTCGATGTTCTCATCGGTGTCCCACACTCGCATGCCCGGTGGAGACGGCGATTCCCCGGCGGGCAGCAGACTCTCCCGATCGGGATTGGTGAAATCGCTGGTGCGACGGTCGTACTCGACGAGATCACCGAGAAGGGAGAGCAGATTCTCGTACACGTTGATGCGGCACTCGGCCCGCCATTTCTGATCGGGAGGATCCTCCAGCCCGGCGCGCAGCGCAAACTCCGCCCGCGGCATGTTGCGGAAGGTGATGCCCGAATACCGCAGGTCGAGGAAGACGACTCCCGGAACGAGACCGCGGCCTTGCTCCAGGCTCGTCGTCGGCGGTGCGCCGTCTCCTTCGATGACCAGGTCCATCCCGGAGGGGGCGTCGATGCTCAAGGCCACCTTTTGCCCGCCGAGCGGCACACGCAACGGCACCAGATCGACGTACGCTACCGCGGTCGATGTGTGCCGGCGAGCACCCGGCACCACCCAGAGATGCAACCTGCAGAACTGCGGGCGCAGGCCGACAAAGACTTCGTCGGCCTCGAGCGAGTAGCCCCCCGCCACGTCACTTCGTAGCGCGGGCCGGCAGACCAGATTGTGCAGCGCCTCGACCCGCTCGATGGTGGCTTCGAGAGGCTGCCGCGATCGCACCGAGAAGAGATAGAGCCCCGCTTGAGTGTAGACATCTGAGATGACGAAGTCGTCGACATCCGCCGACAGTGCCATGAACACTCCGGCACGCTCCGCACTCGTCTCCACCAAGCGCGATGCCGG
>JAKAHF010000167.1 GCA_021815245.1 Actinomycetes bacterium | reverse complement strand
CGAGTCGGGATCTCTAGAATGGCGGGGCGACTGCTACGTGCCTCTGAAGTAGCGGTGCACATCTGCAGTACCTGCGCCGCGACGGCGACATGCGGGCCCAGAGTGGCAAATCGGACATACTCCATCGGAAGTATGATTGCCGTTCGCCATCACGTGCACAAGCATGGCCGCGATGGATCGTGCACCGAAACTCCTCGATCAGATGCGTGACGCTCTGCGCGTCCGCCATTACAGCCTCCGCACCGAGAAGGCGTATTGCGCGTGGGTAAGACGGTTCATCTACTTCCACGACATTCGGCATCCGGGCGAGATGGGCGAACCCGAGATCAATGCCTTCCTCACTCATCTCGCAGTCGCGGAGAATGTGAGCGCGTCGACCCAAAACCAGGCTTTGGCCGCGCTGCTGTTCTTGTATCGACACGTCCTCGGTCGCGAAGTGGTCGACCTGGACGGAGTCATACGCGCTAGGCACAGCGTGAATGTGCCGGTGGTCATGACCCACGGTGAGGTGAGAGACGTCCTTGCCCAACTCTCGGGCGACAAGTGGCTGATCGCCTCAATCCTCTATGGCTGCGGGCTGCGACTGCTGGAGTGCCTGAGGCTGCGGGTCAAGGACATCGACTTCACTCGGTCAGAGATCACCGTGCACGACGGCAAGGGCGGCAAGGGCCGAGTGACCATGCTGCCCGCATCACTCCAGGCGCCGCTGCGCGAGCAATTGCGGCTAGTGAAGACCACCCACGACGCCGACCTTGCTGACGGTTGGGGTCGGGTCGTCATGCCAGCCGCCCTCGACCGCAAATACCCAAACGCGCCGGCCGAATGGCGCTGGCAGTGGGTGTTCCCTCAGGCGAGCCGCTGGAAGAACCCCAAGACGGGTGACGAGGGCCGTCATCACGTGCACGAGACCCTGGTGCAGCGAGCCGTGAAGGACGCGGTCCTGCGGGCGGGCGTCGTCAAGCACGTGGGCTGCCACACCTTCAGACACTCCTTCGCCACCCACCTGCTGGAGGCAGGCTACGACATTCGCACCATCCAGGAACTCCTAGGCCACAAGGACGTCCGCACGACCATGATCTACACCCACGTTCTGAACCGGGGCGGCCTCGGAGTGCGCAGCCCGCTTGACTCGCTGTAGGGCTGCATATAGAGTCTGGATAACTACGACGCTGCGGGGGGCGTCGCTGCCGCAAATGCCGTCGGCAAGCCGCATCGGGGGGCTGCCTTGAGATTCAGGTTCGTTGTTATGCAGACACTTTAGTGCTGCGACGGTTGAGTTGGCCAGACTGGATAAACACTGTTAGGCACAGAAAGGGGGGCTGACCGTTGGAATTTCTGGGTGTCTGGATGGCGACCGAGGCGAAGGTGGCGAGTCGGTCGAAGCTGCTGGTCTTCGACGACCGTGGGGCGCTCACCGCTGAAGGGGAACACCTCGGATTCCGAGGTCAGAAGTGCACAATCTCCCTCCGGGTGCTTGACCGACCCACACTCGTCTCGCAGACCTGGAACTCCATTGCGTGTCTCTGGGTGGCAATCGCTACTGTGGCGGTGCTCGCGCTTTTCTACATGGCTTTCGGAGGACCCTCGTCCCCTTGGCTGGTCGTTGTTCTGTTCGTCGTCTTTGCCGGCTTCGGTATCGTCATCGGGCGCAGCACGAAATGGGTTCAGGTCAAGGGAATCGACGACGGTGGCGCATCGGTCACATACTGCTTCGCTGATGGAAGAGCCATGGGTTGGAGCGGGATCTTCGGTGGCACGAGGGCGCTACAGGTCTCTCTAGACTCATGCCTAACAGGCAAATCGAACTGACACGCAGCTGCGCCGCGTGCAGCTCATTTGCAGAACGTTAGGCTGACAAGGAACGATGCGAGTTGGCGCGATCCCCTCACAGCCAAGGGAAGGGAAGCCGTCGTTTCCCCGGACGGTCCGGTGGGGCAGGACGACAACCCCAACCGGAAGACTGGCGCCGCCATGCAACCCATGCTGTCGCTCACGCCGATGATCTGGGGCCGGACCGTACCTCGATGTGGTTGCGAGACCCTTCCGTCGAAACCTCGACCGCTCAACTCGTCTACGACGTCGACCAGGAGCTCGCGCACGCAAGCGTACCGTACTTCCCAGTTCGCTATGGTTGGTTCGTGGGCCTGGAGATTCTAGTTCCGACACAGTACGTGGAGATTGTGGACGAGATGCTCCGCCGGAATGGGCAGGAGCTCCCCCGCCCCGTCCCCCCGACGAGAGCTGGCTTCACACGGTCAGTTGAGCCGCAACGCCTATCGAAGGCGTACGCCGACCATCCTTGGAGCTTTCGCAGCTACTGGGAGACTCTTCCCGATGGGCAACGCTACGAGACACTACTGTTCCGAGATCGGGATCACAGACGCTACGGGATACGAGAGTGGGTACTCGCAGAGACAGAGAGTCCTCCTCAACTCAGCGTTTTTCGCAAACTCGCCCGGCGCATCGTCACCGACGAGGAATTCGGGAAGGGTCTACTTTCGGACGATCCGGCCTTGGAGGACTACTGGAGATGAGCATTTGCAGCGCACAGCCCAGGAAGGCGTTCGACGGGACTCGCACGGACTCTGTCCTGAACCGAGGCGCGTGGGCTCGGGCTCAACGCCCGGGACGCCACCACACCGGCGGCAGGGTTCACGAAAGACGCGTGGAGGGGTATCATCCCGGCATGGGACATCCGGCGATCGACATAGACAGCATGGCGCCTGAAGACCGACTCAAGCTCATCGGCGAGCTTTGGGACAGCCTGCAGCGCACACCTGAATCGATCCCGTTCCCAGACGCTCACCGCAAGGAACTCGACACCAGGCTCGATGCCATCGATAAAGGCGAAGCCGAACTCGTCGAGTGGGATGAGGCCCTCCGCAGAATGCGGAAGTAGTGGCAGACGTCCGGTTCGATGCCGCGGCGATCGCCGATGTCACACTCGCTCGTGACTGGTATGAGCGCGAGAGCGCGGGCCTTGGTGAGGCGTTTGTCGGTTCCGTCGAGGCTACCGCTCGTCGCATCGGGCTATTCCCCACCGCTGGGTCTCCCGTACTTCCGGGTCTCAGGCGTCAGTTTCTGGAGCGCTTCCCGTACGTCCTGTACTATCGGGCTGATGACTCAGGCGTCTTGGTCGTCGCGTGTCTGCATGTAGCACGTGGCCCAGAGTACCGAATTCGGCGCCTGCGTGCCTAACAAGCCGGTCCAGCCGGACGCCCTTCGGTCGCCGCTGACCGGCGGAGTCGTTGACCGACGGGGGATTGGATATGGAACGAAGCGTCAAGGTGCTAGGGGCCTACAGGGTCGACGGAGGCAAATCGGCGGTCAAGCGGGCGTTCGAGCTGCAGTATGAAGGGCGGAAGCTGTCTCGGTCGGAGAAGAAGCAAGCTCTGCGGGGTATCCAAGAGCTCTTCGCCGGACTCGTCCTACTCGAGGCCCACGGTTTCGCAGAGTTCAGGCAGCGAGGCTCGCACAAGCAGTTCCGGCACCCTGATGGTCGCTATACCACTGTCCCTTTCCACGCAGGCCGGGATATCTCTCCCACGCTATTGCGCAAGATCGCGGCCGATGTTCATCTGACCATTGACGAATTCCTGAGCCTCCTGTGAAAGTCCGGCCCAACAGGCCGGCGCAGCGGACCAGCTTCGCCGGCCGCTAACCGGCTGAATCGTTGGCTCATTCATTCATGGGGAGAATCCCCGTCGAGGTCTTCTACCGCTTGGAGCCAAGTTCACTCGTCGTCTTGGCGTACATGCATGCCGCTCGCGATCCCAAGACC
This sequence comes from Actinomycetes bacterium, assembly GCA_021815245.1. The sequence goes on along the minus strand of JAKAHF010000167.1, from coordinate 2,268 downwards.
GTGCTTCGGCGTGTCGGCGGGTAACGGGCCGGTGTGGTCAGACCGGCGCAGCTGGCCGCCAACCGGCGCGACACGGCTCTCCATGCGCTAGTCATCCCCCAACAGTTGCTCGTCTCTCGCAAGCGCCGACGTGAGCTCCTTCACGGAGAACGTCGCCGCGCATATGACGTCGTCACCGACCGACTCCCGTATTCGCTTCGACCATGCGCTCACGCTCGGCCCCAATCGTCTGACGGAGTTCAGCCCGTGCTCCGTGGAGGACAACAGCTTCGCCCGCCTGTGGGCGGGGTTTGGTGAGTACACGCACAATCCCTCCTCCACGAGCAGATCCGCGGTCCTCTGAACGCTCTGGCGAGCCAGTCCCATGTTTCGGGCGATGGCTGCCACGGTGAGCGGCTCGTGAAGCACCGCACCGAGTACCTGCCATCGCGCGGTCGTAAGGCCACTCCCTGCTGTCAGACGGTCGCCCGCACGCAGTAGGAAGCCGTTCAGCCGAAAGATGCTCAACACGAGGTCGGTCAGCTGAGCTTCCGAGTCCCTAGCCGTCTTGTCCATGCCCAAGCGCCTCCATGAGCTCGACGTAGCATGCCGGGTTTCCGGTCTTGTACAGGCCGTACCATGCTTCAAGCGCCCTTGTGCTGAAGATGCCGAGTCTGGCGATAATGAGTTTGGCGAATTCCAGCGATGCCGTCACGGAGGCTGTGATCACTCCGCGGTCATCAACCGCGGGTTCCTGAACGTAGTGAGTGGCGCCGCCGTATCCGCTGGAGGCAAGCCAGCCAGGATCGTTGCTGGTGTGCAGCCGATCATCCAATAGACCCGCTCGGGCCAAGCCGAACGTCGCCCCGCAGATCGCCGCCACAGGAACGCCGGCGGCCACGAACTCCTTCGCCAGTGACAGGACTGGGTCGGTGCGTGCGTCGCTCCAGAGGTCGGCGCCAGGCAGAATCAGCATTGCACTGCCAGAAGGGGAAACCTCTGACAGACTCAGATCCGGCACGATGGTCAGGCCTCCCATCGAACGAACCGGCGTCCGGTCCTGCCCCACCGTTCTCACGCGAAATCCGGACGACGTGCCGGGCATCGGTCTGTTTATGTGCGCGATGGCGAAGCCGGGCTCCCAATCGGCCATCGTGTCGAGTACGAAGAGATGGACGTCCTGCATGCTTGTTGGCCTCCTTCTGACAGTATGCTGTCTGTTAGACATAACACTGTCATACTGTCAGCATGCTGTCAACAAAACCGGCAGTGGCAGAGATGCGGTGCCGGGATCTTGAGCGTGGATGATGTTGGCCCGCTGGTCGTACCGGAGCGTGGACAGTCGCACGGCATGAACGGATTCATCGTCTATGTCCCGATAGCCTTGACGAAACGGCAGCTTGAGACGTACGCTATCTCGTACGTAAACGGAGGTACCAAGGTGACCAGCATCACCGCCACCGAGGCCCGCAAACGCCTCTATTCACTACTCGACGACGTGGCCTCCTCGCACGAGCCGATAGAGATCACCGGTCGGCGCACCAACGCCGTACTCATCTCAGAAGAGGATTGGCGTGCCGTGCAGGAGACGCTTCATCTGCTCTCCGTTCCGGGCATGCGGGAGTCCATCCTCGAGGGCATGGCGACGCCGATCGCGGATCTCGACGACGAGCTCGACTGGTGACTTGGCGCTTGGTCTTAACCAAGAAGGCCCAGAAGGACGCCAAGCTCCTGGCGGCCGCCGGTCTCAAGCCGAAAGCCCAGGAGTTGCTGCGCATCCTCGCGGACGATCCGTTTCATACACCGCCTCCATGCGAACGGCTGGTCGGCGATCTACGGGGCGCCTACTCGCGGCGGATCACCATCCAGCGCCGGCTGGTCTACCAGGTCATCGAGGATGAGCACGTTGTGAAGATCCTACGTATGTGGACGCACTACGAGCAGCCCTGGCAAGGCGTTGGGCGCCAAGACGAGAGGTGTCGGATAGATGACGACGCATGAGCGGAGGCACGTGCAAGCATACGTGGTACTGCGTATCGACAGAGGTGCTCCATGCACGGACTCCGAGCGGACTCTTGAGTGCGACGACGCATTGAATGGAGACAAGGATTGCGTCTACTACTGGCAGTCCACGCACCTGTTCATCGACGGCGGGTCGCATGGCGCTGCGAAGGCGACATAGCGCTCGGCGACACATAGGCATGTCACTACTGATCCAAGAGATCCCCGTAGCAGATGCTCCGATGGAGCTACTGCTACTTGCCGATCCCTCGGAGGACAAGATCCGCT
>JAKAHF010000166.1 GCA_021815245.1 Actinomycetes bacterium | reverse complement strand
GGAGTTCGTCTTAGACATGTTCCCCAAACTGAAGGTTCTCGCGAAGAAGGCCGCTCAGACTCTGAGTGGCGGCGAGGCGCGCATGCTCGCCATCGGCCGTGGACTGATGTCGAACGCCCGTTTTCTCGCGGTCGACGAACCCTCGTTCGGGCTCGCTCCCATCTTGCGCACGCAGGTCTTCGAGCAGATCGTCGCGCTCAAGAACCGCGGACTCAGCGTTCTTCTGGTTGAGCAGACCACGGGCGACATCGCCGAGCAATCCGACTACATCTACCTGCTCGAGGACGGCCGCATCGCGTTCTCGGGCGACAAGGACCAAGCGTTGCACGACGATGCCGTGCGCAAGGTCTTCTTGGGAATCACGTAGGAGAGACGGGGAGAGGCCGCGTGCGCGAATTCGTAGAAGTCCTGATCACCGGATTCACGATCGGCATCGTGTATTTCCTGGTCGCGGTCGGCTTCACGCTCTGCTACGGCGTGGGGCGCGTGCTCAACTACAGCTACGGGTCGTTCTTCACCTGGGGGGCCTACCTGGCCTGGGTGATCGCGGTCGGCTACGCCAAGCTCAACTACTTTCTCGTGTTCATCATCGTGTTGCCCATAACCTTCTTGATGGGACTCATCGTCGATCGGGTGATCATCCGGCCGCTGCGCAGCCGCCCGGAGTTCGACTTCAGTGTGCTGCTCGCAACCTTGGGCATGGCGGTCTTTCTCGACAACCTGGTGCTCGTCATCTTCGGGGCGCGCACCAAATCGCTGCCGGAGTTCCTGAAGGGGAGTGTGACGGTCGGTGGGTTCACCATAAGCTGGCAACTGCTGGCCATGTTCATCTTCGCAGCGGTGGTCGCCGTTGCTCTGTTTCTCTTCATGGCGAAGACCCGCACCGGCATGAGCATGCGGGCAGTGGCGCAGGATCCGACAGGGGCCCGCATGGTCGGCATACCTCTCTACCGCATCTACGCCATCACGTTCGGCATCTCGACCATGCTCTGCGGGGCCGGCGGCATCCTGCTCGCGCCTCGCTTCTTCATGACCCCGCTCGGAGGCTGGACCTTCCTGGTCAAGGCTCTCATCATCGTGATCGCCGGTGGTCTCGGCAGCCTCAGGGGCACCCTCTATGCCTCGTTTCTGCTGGGCGTGCTCGAGGCCCTGGTGGGCTGGCAGCTCGGCCTGCTGTGGGTGATGCCGGCCTGGTTCTTGGTGCTCTTCCTCGTCTTGCTCGTGCGGCCCGCCGGTCTCTTCGGCTCGATCGCGAGGAAGGGATGAGGCCCGTGGGCAGCAGGCTGCCGGGCGACCGTCCAAAGGCGCTCGCTCTCAACCGGCAGACCGGCATCAGTGTAGGTCTGGTGGTGGTACTTGCTCTGCTGCCGCTCGGCTTGGGCGACAGCAACTACACCATGCGGCTCCTGGTGGTGTCGATGATCTGGGGCGGGGTGGCACTGGCCTGGGACCTGCTGCTCGGCTATGCCGGCATCTTCAATCTGGGCCAGGTGGGATTCTTCGCTCTGGGCGCCTACGCCTCGGCCATGCTGTCGGAGAACGCGGGCCTGAGTCCGGGATGGGGTCTGATCGTCGGTGCGATCACCGGTGGTTTCGTAGCCGTGCTGTTGGGTCTTCCCAGCCTTCGGCTCGCCGGCATCTACATCGCCCTACTCACCCTCGCCTTCTACGAGGTGCTCTCGCCGCTGCTGACGGTCGGTGAGGCCATCGGCACCGGCGGCAAGCGAGGCATCTCGCCCATCACGCCATACAGCATCGGTGGCTACACCCTGAGCGGAGACAACCAGGTGCCCTGGTACTACGTCGCCCTTGGGTTGTTCGCGCTTTGCCTCGTGGTCTGCTACTTCGCCATCAACTCGCGCTTCGGATCGAGCTTCGTGGCCCTGCACGACTCAGAGCAGTTCGCGCAGAGTCTCGGCATCTCGCGCTACAAAGTATCGTTGCTCATCGTCGGATTGTCGGGTACGCTCACCGGACTCATGGGAGCTTTCTACGCACACTACACCGGGGTGGTTTCGCCTCGGGTCCTCGGTCTCGAGGTATTCATCTACCTCGTGATCATGGTATTGCTCGGAGGCGTGGGCAAGTTCCCGGGGCCGGCGATCGGAGCCTTCATCGTCATCTTCCTGAGCGATTGGTTGCGGCAGTTCGAGCGCTGGCGCATGCTGATTTTCGGAGCGTTGGTCGTGATCATCGTCATGGTGGCCCCACGTGGCCTCATGGGTGCGGTCGATTCGGCCCAGGACCTCTGGAGACGCTGGTGGGCAAAGCGGCGGGGTGACCAGGACGAGGATCAGGTAACTCCGTGAAGACGGGTCCCATGGCGCCGGCTCTCGAACCGGGCGACCCTGCCGGCGACGATCGCGCTCTGCACGGCTTTCCGGTCGAAGACCCCGCCCGATCGTTGTCTGAGACGGCGCAACGTCTACTCGAGGCCGCCCGGCGGTTGTTACTCGCGGGCGGGTTCGAGGCGTTGAGCCTTGACGCCATCGCCGCCGAGGCCGGCAAGAACAAGGCATCGATCAAGTATCACTTCGGCAACAAAGACGGTCTCATCCTCGCCATCCTCGACTCGCTCGACTACGAGGACTGCCTGGCCTTCGCGGCCAGGACCCGTGGCACCAAGGGCGAAGAGCGCCTGCAACGCTACATCGAGGGGCAGACGGCTCTCGCGGCCGATGCCGACAGTTTTCTCGAGTTCTTCGACCTTCTGCCTCATGTGATCCGCGACGAGCGGTTGCGAGAGCGGCTGGCGGCACTCTACGAGTGGTACTACAAGATGAACCTCGAGTGGTTGGGGCTCACCGAGCGGGTGCGCCCCGAGAACCGCGATCAATATGTCGCCCTCACCGCGCTCATGACCGCTACCGTCGACGGGCTTGCGCTTCAGGCGGCCTTGCGGCCCAAGAGCTTCGACCTCGAGGGGGCCTTCTCGGTTCTCAAGTTCTTCCTCAAGAACGGCCTCGACGCGTTTCTCAGCTCGCTCGACGAAATACCCGAGAAGCCCGAGATCGAGGATGGCAGCCAAGTCACCGCTCGCTAGCCGTTTGCATCCCAGCGCTCGCGCGCTCGCGCTCCAGTTCGATCACCTTTGAGAGAGCGGCGCAGGCCAAGCGCAGGTGCCGCGGTTCGGGCTCCCGCGTGGTCACGTGTCGCTGCAGCACCTTGCCTCCCGCAAGCAGCACGCGACTCGCCAGCGAACGGGGTCGCCGGACCACCTGGCGAAAGAGTTCCAGCGCGACGACCATGACGGCCAGCGCTATGAGAATGCCGAGGGGGCCGTCCAGCGGCAGACTCAGAGCCACATAGGCTATGGCGAGTAGCAGCCAGACGATGACCACCAGATTGCTGCCGCAACGGTCGTGCACGCGGCTGAACCGGGCGACCGTCTGCAGGTCGTCGAGGTCGACCCCCGCTTCGTAGGCGTTCACCGCTTTGTGCTCGGCTCCGTGGTACCGCCAGACGTCCCTGCCCAATCCCTGGCGCAACGCGAGCAAAGCGAGGCCGAAGTCGGCCACGCCGAGCAGCACGTCTTGGGTCGTCCAATGCCCGGGCAACACGTAGGGCAACAGCAAGCTGAGACCGATATCGGCGGCCACCCACAGCGCGATCCAGAGAAGGAGCCGCGCGATACGGCGCCAACCGTTGCGCGCGTGTAGCGCAACCATCAGGCCGATCATCTCGCCAAACGAGACCACCGAGCGCACCAGGGGCAGGCGGAGCAGGCGATGACGGGCGAGCAGCGTACGCACCGGCCGGACCGTCACCGTGCCGTCGTCGCGCGCCCAGGCCCAGAAGTGAGGGCTGCGCATGAGCACGCCGTTGCCAAAAGCCGCTCCCCCGATGCGTCCCCGAACGGGCGTGGCCTGTCCGTCTGCGGCAGACACGACGGCGGTCCTACTCTTCGGGCACCGGCGGGCTCTCCGGCCGGAGAGCCGCGATCTCCTTGATGAGATCGCTATATCGAGCGACCCGTCCGTCGACATCGACTTCACCGCTCATCGCGGCGACCACGGCGAGGTAGAGCCAGAGATGGGCTCCCAGCAGGTCCTCCCGGTCGTACTTGTCGTCCCAGGTGGTGCGCAGGGCCGCATTGTGAAGGGCGCCGATGAGGCTGTAGGCCAGTAGCTCCAGCGAGACTGGGGGCGCCGAATCGGGGCTTCGCAGATTCTCGAACTCGGCCACGACCGGTCGCACGACCTGATCCCAGGCCTGCTCGACGTGCTTGGCCAGGTCGGCGGCCTCGGCGGGTTCGGACTGCACGAGAGAGAGCACCTCGGAGCCGAGCTGGTTGGCCCGGGAATCGGCATGCAGCCTCCACAGGAGTCTCTCCCCAAGGTCGGTACGCTCGCCGAGCGCTTTCTCGAAAAAGCTCAGATTCCATTCAAGGAAGGTGCGGAACGACTCCACGAGGAGTTTGCCTTTGCTGGGGAAATGGGCATAGAAGGCCTGCGAGGTGACCCCGGCATTGCGGATGATCGTCGCCACCCGCGTCTGCCGGTAGCCGCTGCGCATGAACTCCTCGGTGGCGACGCGCAGGATCGTGCGCCGAACGCGCTCGGTCTCCTGCTCGGCGAGGTCGACCTCGGTCTCGCTCGCTCTCGCTACGTCATCGCGAACGGCGGCCTTGATCTCGGCAAGAGAACGCCCCTGAGCCTTCAGGTCGACGATCTTGTTCAGCAGCCCGACGTGGTCCTCCGTATAGAGAGAACGGTTGACCGCGGTCTTCTGAGGCGCCGGCAGCAGTCCCTCGCGCAGGTAGAAATGGATGGCGCTGCGGGACATGCCGGTCTTGCGCATGAGGCCGGATATGGTCAGGACTTCAGCGATGTGCGCCGCCCTTTCAGGGACTGTTCAGGCCGTGGCGTCCGATCGAACCGAACGCAGAGATGGTACCGCATGCCGCAGTCCCCGCACATGTCGCTGAATGATGCGGAATGTGAACAAGGTATGTTGACGGCGGACGGGGCATGTACTAGCATGCGGCAGCGGGGGAATGTTGGGTAGGGGCGTGAATTCGCACAAGGAGCGGCAATCAATGAAGATACTCGGCCTAAGCTGCGGGCGGCGGCAGAGCAACACAGAGATACTGGTCAAGTCGGCCCTCATGGGAGCTGAGGAGGCCGGAGCCGAAGTAGAACTGATCCGGCTGCAGGATCTCAACCTGAAGCCCTGCACGGGTTGCAACAGTTGTGTCGAGGACCTCTTCGAGCGGTGTGGCCCCGGGCACTGCATCCTGAGGAACGATGACTTCCCCTTCATAGACGACAAGGTGCTCGACTGTGACGGTCTGATTCTGGGATCGCCCATCTACGAGAAGTCGGCACCGGGGGCACTCAAGACGCTCAACGACCGCATGGGCCCGTCGCACGACGTCGGCTTTCGCATCATCACCAAGCAGCGCAGGGCCGAGATGGGCATCACCGAGGGCGAAGGCCCCGATGAGCGCTCGTTCAAGCCGCGCGTCGGCTCGCTGATCGCCGTGGGCGGCAGCGAGTGGGATACCCTCATCCTACCCATGATGCACATCGTCATGTTGTCGCTGCAGATAGAAGTGGTCGACAAGTTCCTGGTCAACTGGGTCGGTCTGCCCAAGATCGCCGCTCTGCGCGACGACCTGCTCGCCCGGGCCAAGCAGTCGGGCCTGCATGTGGTCGAAAGCCTCAAGAAGGGTCCCGAGAACGCGGAGTACATCGGCGATCCGGGACTGTGCCCCATCTGCCACTCGAAGCTCTTCGAGATACGCAATGTCGACATGCCCTATCCGACCATCTGCGGCATCTGCGGAGTCAAGGGGACCATGGGTCTCGAGGCAGGCAGGCTCACGTTCAGCGTGTCGCCCGAAGACCGGCCGTTCGCGCACACTTTGCTCTCCGGCAAGTTCCACCATGCTAAAGAGCTCGGCACCATCTCGCTGCGACCGCCCGCCAACATGGACGAGCTGCCGGCCAAGGTGGCCAAGTACCGAGACTACCTGCCGGCGACCAAACCGCCGCGCGCCGACAAGGGTGGCGCCGCGACAGAGTAGGAGCGGCGCCCTCAGGGCACGTCACGGCGTCGCAAGGACATGATGC
>JAKAHF010000165.1 GCA_021815245.1 Actinomycetes bacterium | reverse complement strand
TGCCCGATGGGGGCGCGCTCTCGTTGAGAACGGCCAACCTCGAGGTAGAAGAGGGAGGGCCGACGGATTGCCCCGACATGGAGGCGGGACGGTACGTCACTCTGACTATCTCCGACACGGGTGTGGGTATGGACGAGGCGACCAAGGAGCGCGTCTTCGAGCCGTTCTTCACCACGGGAGAACCCGGCCAGGGAACGGGGCTGGGCCTCGCCACCGTGTACGGCATTGTGAAGCAGAGCAACGGAAGCATATTTGTGGAAAGCCGCCCGGGAGAGGGCACCACGTTCACGGTTTACATGCCGCGAGTCGAGCCCCCCGAAGAAGAGTGCCTCGACGCTGAGCCGCGTCAGACAGCGGCCCCCGGCGGTGATGAGACCATCCTCGTGGTCGAGGATGAGGAAGCATTGAGAAGCATCGTGGTTAGGGTGCTCCGTGAGCGAGGGTACCGCGTGCTGCACGCCGGCACGGTTGCCGATGCATTGCGGCTGCTCTCTGACAAGGCCGACCATGTCGATCTTCTGCTGACCGACATGGTCTTGCCCGGAGAGGCACAGGGCACTGACCTGGCCGCGACCCTACTGGAATCGCAGCCCGACTTGCCCGTCATCTTCATGTCGGGGTACACGCCTTCGGGCATGATCCATGGCACGACCGTTGCCGAGGGGGTCAACTTCATCGAGAAGCCTTTCTCGCCTGATGCGCTAACCGCCATGATTAGGGAGGTGCTCGATGAGCGAGGTTGATCGTGCACGTTAAAGCCTTCATCGGGTCGCTGTTTGATCGATCGCCGATTGCGGTCGGCCTCGTCGGCGCGCCGGGCGCTTCGTGTACTCCGACGCCGCCCTCGAACGCGATGGACTCAGGAGAAACGCTACATCCGCAAGGATGGGGTGGTGATCTGGGGCGGAATCCTGGTCACCATCATTCCGCAATCGATCATGTTCGGCCACGTAGGCCTGGCGATCATTGAGGACACCACTCCGCAGAAGGTCGCCGCCAACTTGCGCGGAAGCTCCGCGAGGCTCTGGCGACGAACTAGAGGCCGGAGCGCGAATCACGGAGACCATGCCTGCCCTGGCAAGAGCACAGTGAAGCTGGTCCCCTCGCCCGGATTGCTTCGGACAAGGATGGCTCCGCCATGGCCGGCGACGATACCCGACACGACCGACAGGCCCAGCCCTCGCCCGGGGAACTTCGTGGTGAAGAACGGGTCGAACATGCGGTCGATGGTCTCGGCGGCCATGCCGGTGCCAGTGTCGTTTACCCGTAGGTAGGCAAAGTGGCCAGGCACGGGCTTCTCCGCCAGCAGGCTGCTCGCGGCGCAAGCCTCGTCGCAGTCCGTGGCGCCGGTGGCGACGACGATGGTGCCCGTCATGCCATTCATGGCCTCGACCGCATTGGTCAGCAGAACCGTGAGTACCTGCGAAAGCGCGGCCCGATCGCCCTTGACCGGCGGAGTCGTCTCGAGATCGAAGTCGAGCGCGATGCCGTTGCTCACCAAGCTCCTCAGCACGTCACGGCTTTCCTCCACGAAGGTGGTGAGATTCATGGAGCCGGGAGTAATCGCTCCCCCTCGAGCGTAGGCGCGCATGTGCGCGGTCAACTCGGCCGCGCGTTGAGCCGCGTGCTTGGCGGCATTGAGAAGATCATCCTGCTCAGCCCCCGGCTGCGTGCCGTGAGCCAATTCGAGGTTGCCTATGATGATCGCGAGTAGGTTGTTGTAGTCGTGAGCAATGCCGCCCGCCATGGCACCGAGGCTCTCGAGCCGCTGCCCTTCGAGGAGGCGGCGCAGCAACTCCGACCGCTCGCGTTCGGCACGTTTGAAATCGGTGATATCGCGTATCGACTCTATCGCGCCCACGATGTCCCCCGCGGCATTGCGCAGGGGGCTCGCCGTCTTCCACACGCTGTGACGACGGCCGCTCAACTCGATCGGGTCAACCTCGGCCGAGACCTTGTCCCCGTCGCGCCTTACGGCCGTGTAGTGCGCGGGAACCGGCAGCCTGGGGTCGAGAGCCAGGTCGAGCATAATTGGCCCCTGCTCACCCAGCGCCGGGGCCACAGCCTCGGAATACGGCCTGCCGATGACCGCCGAGGCGTCAAGACCGATGAGATCCTCGGCCGCGCGGTTCCATGCGATCACACCTCCCTCACTGTCGACGGCAAACGTAGCGTCGGGGAGGAAGGCAATGATATCGGCCAGCCGGCCGCGGGCAGTTTCAGCGGCGTCGTGGGCATCCGCGAGGTCGACAGCCGTGCGCTGCTGGTTCATGGTAATGAAGACGACGGTCCAGCCAATATCGAAGACCATGTTGGCCGCGTAGTACAGCTCATTCATCCAGCCGGGCTCGAGGAGCGGGCTACCCGCATGCACGACAAGCCAGTACACCCCGCGAGCGATGTTGAGAGCGCCGTAGAGCACCCACATGAGACCGATCAGCGTGTATGTGGAGCGGTTCGCCCCTGCCGCGCGCGCGAACACGAGGGTCGCCATAACCCACACGACAACGCCAACCGAAACGGTCGTCACCGCCGTGCGCGCGTACACGTTGTCGTACGCCAGGGTCAGCACGAGATACAGCGTGACCACGACAACCGGGACAGCTAGCGCGCGAAGATCGAAACGAGCCCTGCCGAGGAAGCGGCGAAGGCCCTCGAGCCGAAGCACGAGGGCAAAACTGGCAAGGGCGTTCGGCACCACGATCGAGACCTCGAGCGGTATGTGCCCTCTCAAGAAGAAGAGCGCCCACATCAGGGCGACGCAGGCATTGCAGAGTGTCCAGAGTCCGAATCCCGGATACACCTTCTGCGTCCGCCAGTAGAGCACCATCACCAAGCTGAGAAAAATGTTCAGCACGGCGAGAAGGCCCAGCAAGGTGCGGATATCGAGCTCAGTCACCAGCACTCCTTCGCCACGCGGCCGACCACCCTACTCCCCCGATATCACCACTGTATCGCCAAAGATGTGATTCCGCTCACGAAACGCCTTGGCATCTGCAAGTACGAACGCGGCGACAATGATAAACTTGCTGACGCTTTTGCCTGATGGTGTAACGGCAGCACGACTGGCTCTGGACCAGTTAGTCGAGGTTCGAATCCTTGTCAGGCAGCCATCGAGGCCCGTTCGTCTAGCGGTTAGGACATCGCCCTCTCAAGGCGGAGATCACCGGTTCGAATCCGGTACGGGCCACTCGGGGAAGAGCGCACCGACGGCGACTTCCCCTCTGACCGGAACCGGCGCATCGTAGTCTCGTAGGTTGGGTCTCGAGGAGTGGTGGAGGCCGTTTGACGACCCACGACAAACGTGGAATCGGTCCCCCTCAGGCGTTCTCCCCTCCTTCTGGAGAAGAGAGTGCCTTTGCTGAGACTCTACGCCTGCAGTTGTCTCTGACCGACAGCATCCCCGGCTGCATGACCCTGATCATCGACAAGGCCACGCAACAGATCGTCGCCTGCAACAAGCTCGCCCTCGAGAGGGGAGCCGCGCCCGGCCGCACGTGCTTCTCAACGATGGCCCGGCGCGAAGAGGCCTGCCCGTTCTGCAAGGCCCCGCTGCTGTGGACCACCGGCGAGCCGCAGGAGCAGGAGGTCGAACATGAGGGATCGTGGAAGCAGTCGGTCTGGGCCTCGCTGTCGGACGATCTGTACGTGCATCACGTGTTCGACATCTCCGAGCGCAGAAGGGCCGAGAACGAACTGCGCCTGAGCCGGGAGCTGTTCTCGTCGTTCCTCGAGCACTCGCCGATCTACGCGTACATCAAAGAGGTCGGCCCGACCGAGAGTCGCGTGATCGAAGCAAGCGACAACTTCATCGACATGATCGGCGTCGCCCGCCGCGACATGATCGGCAAGACGATGCAAGAGCTGTTCCCGCCCGAGTTCGCGGCCAAGATCAGCGCCGACGACTGGGCGGTGGTGGCCGGCGGCGCGGTATTCCAGGAAGACGAGAAGCTCGGCGATAGGGAATACACGACCATCAAGTTCCCCATGGCAATCGGCGGCAAGACACTCCTCGCCGGGTACACCATCGACATCACCGATCGCAAGCTGAGCGAGCAGGCTCGAGCAGAGAGTGAACGCCGCCTGGCTACACTGATGGCCAATCTCCCCGGCATGGCCTACCGCTGTCAAAACGACGAGCATTGGACCATGCTCTTCGTCAGCGAAGGCTGCGAGGACCTTACGGGGTATGCCGCCGATCAGCTTCTCGGCAACGCGGAGGTGTCGTACAGCGGCCTCATCCATCCCGGCGACCGCGACGAGACCTGGAAGACGGTTCAAGCCGACGTGGCGGCGCACGAGCCCTTTCATCTTCTCTATCGCATCCTCGCGGCCGATGGCACGCTCAAGTGGGTGTGGGAACGGGGCCGCGGGGTGTTCGACGATGCCGGCAACCTTCTCTTCTTGGAGGGGTTCATCACCGACGTCAGCGAGAGAGTGCGGGCCGAGGAAGCCCTCAGGGAGCGCGACGATCAGCTTCGCCAGTCGCAGAAGATGGAGGCCATTGGCCAACTGGCGGGCGGCATCGCCCACGACTTCAACAACTTGCTCGCCATCATCCTGGGCTATAGCGACTTCTTGCTCGTCGACGAGTGCATCGCCGGCACCGAAGCCCGTCTCAAGGTCGAAGAGATCAGACGGGCAGCGGATAGAGCGGCGTCGCTCACCAACCAGATTCTGGCCTTCTCACGGCGCCAACCCCTCCGACCCAAGATCGTGTCGCTCAACGCGGTGGTCACGGGAATGGAGGCACTACTGCGCCGCACTCTCGGCGAGGACATCGAGTTCGTGGCCCGTCTGGCTCCTCAGTTGGGCTATGTCGCCGCCGACGTCAATCAATTCGAGCAGGTGCTCATGAATCTGGCCGTGAATGCGCGAGACGCCATGAGTCCCGGCGGCCGGTTGACCATCGAGACCGCGAATGTTGACGTCGACGCGCAGCAGCAGTATGTCGATACTGGCTCGTCAAACGGCACTCACGTGATGCTAGCCGTCTCCGACACCGGAGCCGGCATGGACGAGGAGGTACGCGAGCGCGTCTTCGAGCCGTTCTTCACGACCAAGGCTCCGGGCTCGGGCACCGGACTTGGACTCGCCATGGTCTACGGCATCGTCAGGCAAAGCTCGGGGACGATCCAGGTCGAGAGCACACCCGGGCATGGCAGCACGTTCCGGCTCTTTCTGCCCAGTGTCGACGCGTCGCCCGAACAAGAGGCCGCCGACGCACGGCAGACATCACTGCCGCTCGGAAGAGAGACGGTTCTGCTGGTCGAAGATGAAGACGCCTTGCGGGCTCTGATGACCGACGTACTGGCGAGCTACGGGTTCAAGGTGCTCTCGAGCGCGACGGCCGCCGAGGCGCTTGAGCTCATCGAGGAGGGCGGCGCCAGACCCGACGTGTTGGTGACCGACGTGGTGCTACCGGGCGACATGCAGGGCAACCAGCTCGCCGAGCATCTGGTGCACCTGATGCCCGGCCTGCCGGTTCTCTTCGTATCTGGCTACTCCCGCGACGCGATCGTCCATGGGGGCCGCCTGGACCCGTCGGTCACGCTCCTTCAGAAGCCGTTCAGCCCGAAGGTGCTCGCCGAGACGCTTCGGGAGGTGCTCGGCCAGCGAGGAACAGCGCGGCGGCGGCAAACGACCCGCTGACCGCGGAGCGGACTGCTCTGCTACTTCTCGGGGCCGATCGCGCGGATCAGCGGCTACTTCTTCTTGCCCCGTCCCACGGCGGCAAGCGGAGCCACGGCGATCCACAACGTGATAGTGATCAACATGGCGTCCTTGTAGCCGATATCGTTTATGCCGAGCCTGTTCGAGATCGGCCCCCACAAGAGCATCAAGAACAGCGAGCTGAGAAAGAATCCCGGAATCGCCCCAAGCATGCTGAAGTAACCCATCTGCCTTCTCCTCTACGGTTGTATGTATCGCGACCGCCGACTCCTCTCGGCGCTCCTCACCAGCGTACTACGCAGTCCGGATGCGCGGGCGGGCCTGCGCTACCATTCGCGGATCAGTAGATCCAGGGGATGATGCGTTTCGGCACCAACTTGACATACTCCGACCACAGTTCCCCGTACTTCTCCGCGCACCGCCGTTCGTCGGCGCGCTCGCG
>JAKAHF010000164.1 GCA_021815245.1 Actinomycetes bacterium | reverse complement strand
CATGCTCGTCGGTGGAGCCCTCACCGACCGGCTGTCTCCACGAGCGCTGATGCTCGCCTCGAATGCGGCCCGTATGCTGCTCGTCGCCGCGCTTGCGGCCGTCACCATGGGCGGAGTAGTCGAACTGTGGATGCTCTACGGGTTCGCCCTGATGTTCGGCTTGGCCGACGCGTTCTTCTTCCCCGCCCAATCGGCGATGGTGCCGCAATTGGTCAAGAGCGACTGCCTGCAAGCGGGCAACGCCTTGATCCAGGGCACGGCTCAGCTCTCGATGTTCCTCGGCCCGGCGCTGGCGGGGACTCTCATAGCGTTGCTCGATGGTGGCGCCACGGGAGTACCCGACCGGTGGGGCATCGGCGCCGCCTTCACACTCGACTCGATCAGCTTCGTGGCCTCGCTCGGGGCGCTGTGCTTGATGCGATTCGACCGCGCCGACCGCGCCGCGCGCGCTGAGGCGGGGGCGCATGGAGTGGGGGCCCTGATGGTCGAAGGGCTCCGCTTCGTGTGGGCGGATCACCCGCTGCGCTACTACTTCGCCCTCATTGCCGCGGCAAACCTACTGATCACCGGGCCGTTCTCGGTGGGCATCCCGGTACTTGCCGACACGAGGTACGCGGGTGGCGCCGCGGCATTCGGCATCGTGCTTTCGGCATGCGGCGGAGGCTCCCTCGCTGGGATCGTCTTCGCGGGAGTGACGGCCCGACCCACCGGGCGCAGATTCGCGGGGATCATGCTGGGCCTGACCGGTGTCATGGGTCTCTGCGTGCTGGCGTTGGGCGCTCTGCCGGCGGTGACGCCCGCAGCCATCGCGGCGGGGGTCATGGGCATGGCGGAAGGATACGTGGTCATACAGTTCGTCTCTTGGCTGCAGATGCGCACGCCCGACGCGATGCTCGGCCGGATGATGAGTCTGATGATGCTCGCCGTGGTCGGCATGACACCCGTCTCGAGCACGGTGGCGGGAGCACTCGTGCAGCTGAATCCCACGGCCGTTCTGACGGGGGCGGGTGCACTCATGGTGCTTGTGGTGCTGGTGGGCTCGCTCAGCCCCAGCGTCTGGAAGATGGGTTCGAGTGAAGGCGCCGGGGCCGGCGACGTGGGCGTCGACACGTCGACGATCAAACTGCCCGCTCAGCAACCCGCGTAGCCCATCCGTGGCGCCGCGGCCACCCGCCAACTGGCCAGGTCGAGAACCGGCCAAGCAGTCACCACAAGACCCGCCTACCGCCCGATTCGCCGCGTCAACCCACGCGAGACACTGGCTTCGAGACAAAAGGTCCGCCTTGGAGGGAACGACATGACCGCTATCCGCAACATCTTCCGCAGAAAGCTCCGCGCTTTCTTGACCATCTTCGGCATCACCATCGGCGTATTCGCACTTGTCGTCATGGGCGGCATGGCCGAGAAGATCAACCTGATGATCGACGGAGGGGCCCGCTACTACAAAGACAAGGTGGCCATCGCCGACGCCTCAACGATGACGGGCGACATCAGCACGACCCCGATCTCGGTCGACCGCGTCGCCGAGATCGAGGCTATCGACGGCGTGGCCTGCGCTTCGGCGAGCATCTACATGCTGCTCGACCCCGACGGCGGCATGGCCATGGGCGTGCCCCAGGGCATCATGGGCTCGGACATGCGCAACGTCGACTACGAGAGCTTCAAGCTCTCGCTGAGCGAGGGACGCGATCTGACTGCCTCAGACAGGGGCAAGGCCGTGGTCGGCAGCGACCTCGCGAAGGCCCTCGACGCTCAAGTCGGCTCGACTATCGAGCTGCGCGACCGTCCCTTCGAGGTCATCGGCATCTACGACAAGACCCTCACCGCTCCCGATAACACCGTCACGATCAGCTTGGCCGACGCCCAGGAGTTGCTGTTCGCCCAGTTGCCCACCATCCTGCAGAATCAGGTCGACGTCACACAGCTGGCCACCGACATCACCGCGTATCCCGAACCCGGTGTCGACCCCGACCAGCTCGCCTCGACCATCGAGGATTCGGTCTCGGGCATCAAGGCCTCCGGCCCGCAGGTCTTCCTCGACATGTTCAAGAAGGGCACCCGCATCTTCAACAGCATCATCTTCGGCGTGGCCCTCATCTCGCTCTTGGTCGGCGGACTCTCGGTGGTCAACACCATGACCATGTCGGTGTACGAGCGCACTCGTGAGATCGGCATACGCAAGGCCATCG
This sequence comes from Actinomycetes bacterium, assembly GCA_021815245.1. The sequence continues at coordinate 3,944 of JAKAHF010000164.1, read as the reverse complement.
GCGCCTCGCACCGCCAGATCGTCGGGCAGTTCCTCGTCGAGTCGGCCCTGATCGGGTTCCTCGGCGGGGCCTCCGGCCTCATCCTCGGTTGGGTCACGACCCTGGTCGTCAACGCGCTCATGGCCAGCGGCGGCACGATCCTCTTCCTGGTCACGCCCAGGCTCGCCATCGGCGCCCTTGCCTTCGCGATAGTGCTCGGCGTGGGAAGCGGCTTCTATCCCTCGCTGCACGCGGCGCGGCTCAAGCCGGTCCTGGCGCTCCGCTACGAGTGAGAGCCCGGCTGAGATCCATGAACAAGAACAGCTACGGATTTGACCGAAACGATATGACCGAAGGGATGGACACAATGAACGGCATCATCACCGTCAGCGGACTGGCCAAGCGTTACCAATTGGGCAAGAACAACTTCGTGGACGCCCTGCGGGGAGTGTCGGTGGAGATCAAGCCGGGCGAGATGGTCGCCATCATGGGACCTTCGGGATGCGGCAAGTCGACCCTCCTTCACATGATGGGTTGCCTCGACTCGGCCGATTCGGGCGAGATCTGGCTGAACGGACGGCGGGTCGACAACCTGAGCGCCAGCGCGACTACCAAGCTGCTGCGCGAGGAGATCGGATTCATCTTCCAGGGCTTCAACTTGGTACAGACCATATCGGCTCTCGACAACGTGGCCCTCGCCGCCCAGTATGCCGGCAAGTCGCACAAAGAGGCCCAGAAAGCGGCCACCGAGGCCCTTGACCAGGTGGGCCTGGTCGACAGGGGTGCCCACCGGCCCAACGAGCTGTCGGGTGGCCAGCAGCAGCGGGTCGCCATCGCCAGGGCGTTGGTGAACAAGCCGGCGGTGCTCTTCGGCGACGAGCCGACCGGCAACCTCGACAGCAAGAGCTCGGCCGAAGTGATCGACATGATGCGTGAGATCAACCTCACAACGGGCACGACCTTCGTGCTCGTCACCCACGATCCCGACGTGGCAGAGTCGTGCGACAGGGTGATCCACATGCGCGACGGCCTGGTGGCCGGTGTGGACATGATGGAGAGCGAGTGGACGACCGATGAGTCCGCTCGCGAGCCGGTGCGCTCCGCTCGTGAACTGACCTACGCCCGATAGCAACCGCGGACCGGGGAGCGGCGCGGCCCCCAGGGCCGCCCGCCTTCCCCAACCAACCTGGTCTCTACAAGGAGCCACGATGAGCACGATGACCCAGAACCAGACAGCAGCCCTCAGAGCGATCCACGACAGCGCCATTCGCCCGGTCTCGACCAACGCCGGTAGCGACGAGCGACGGACCGCAGCGCTCTTCGACCGCTCCCTCGACCACCTGGTACGTGATGCGGTGCGCTCCAGCCGCCGCGATCCTGCTCTCGCCTACTTCTTCTTGAGCGCCGCGCTGCGACAGCGCAAGGCGGCGCGTCTGCGACGGGCCTGGCGGGAAGAAGGGGTGCACGTTAATCCCCTCATGACCCTGAACGTCACACGCGACCATGGCCTCAGTGTGAGCGAGACCGAGCTCGAGCAGGCGCTCATCGAGGCCCGTACTCTCGGCGTCTCGGTCGTCGCCCTTGCCGGTGGAGAGCCACTGACGAGGCCCGAGCTCGTCGATATGGCCGCGCGCTTTCCCGAGATCGTCATCATCGTCGCGACCGACGGTTCGCCCGTCGACGATTCCGTGCTTGATACGCTGCGACGCAACCGGCACATCATCCCGGTCGTTCATCTCGAGGCATGCGAGAACGTGAGCGACTGCAGGCGAGGCGACTGGATCTACGCCAAGGCGGTGGCCACTCTCGACCGCATGCGCGAACGGCGACTGTTCTTTGGCGTTTCGATCACGATCACGCGGCCGAACTTCGCCCTGACGACCTCCCGCATGTTTGTGCGCCGGCTCGTCGAGCGGGGGGCGCGCCTGTTCTTGTACTCCGACTACGCGCCGGTCGCCCCGGGCACCGAGCACCTCGTCCCCAGCGCGAGTCAGCGCAATTCTGAGGCGCTCACCATGGATCTGCTGCGCCGCGAGTTCCATGCGGTCTTTCTGACCTCGCAGCCAAGCGAGCGCGCCTTCGGGAGCGGCATGGCCTCCGGCGACTTCGCGCACGCGAACGCCGAGACCGGCGAACGATGCGCGTTGTGCACCAATCGGGAGTCGACCGGGTCTCTCATCGACGCCACTCCGCGGGAGCGTCTCATCGCCTAGTATTGACGCACCTGCACCCGTAGATCGAGGAGGCCCGAGATGGCGGTCGAGATCATTCTGTACAACTTGGCGCCAGATGTCACCGACGAGCAGTTCAAGGAGTACGTCGATAGCGAGAAAGGGCCCTACATCGACGGACTGCCCTCAGTGGAGAAGTACGAACTGGTCAAAGTCACCGAAAGCCGGTCGGGCACCGTCCCCTTCAGGTATGTCGGCATAGTGCACCTGAAGAACCTCGAAGACTTCAGGAACCGCGACACGCAGACCGACGAGTACCGGGCTTTCACGGCCAAGATGAACGAGCTGACCTCCGAGATTCACGTGACCTTCGGCGAGGCCATCCACTAGCGGGTCTGCAGGCCGCGTCACCCGCCCAGGGTCTCGACCACCTCGAGGTCGTTGATGGTCATGGTCATGGAGTATCGGTAGCCACGCCGCACCGTGACCGGCTGAAGAGCGTCGAGTTCGTTGTCGGGAGCCGTGAAGAACCTGAGGTCGGCCCCTCCCTCCCATATCTCGGTCTGGCTGAGATCGGTCAATATGGAGCGCACCAGCTCGTCCACGGGAGCGGCCTGCGAGCCGCCGCCGGCCAGCTGTGGAAAGTAGCGGCGGTTGATCACCGGACGTTTGCCGAGAAAGACGGGGTCGGTCGAGACCTTCTCGAGTTGCACGACCGCCTCGGCCAGACGCCTGCCGTTCGCCGAGACCGTAGCTCCGAACCGCCCGCCGGGAGCGACCTGGGGGGCCGCCTTGCTCGGAAGCGCGAAGGCCCGGGTCGTGCGCACATCGCTGAGCTTCTTCGGCCATCCTTGGATCCAACCCCGCGCCATCGAGACGTCGCTATCGACGTAGATATAGGGACAGGTCTGCACCTGACGGTCGCGATACACGGCGTTCACGAGCAGGATGAACTCGTTGTACTGGCTGCGGGCCGGATCGACGAACTCAAACCCCGTGTCGCTCGCGTATTGCCAGGCGACAAAGAGGGCGACGCAGCCACCAGGGCGTTCGGCGTCGATCTCGAGCCGTGGCGGCAGGAGGGCCGCGACCGCCTCGGGCGCCGCGTCGAAGTCGACCAGCAGCAGCTCGCCCGCGTAGTGCCACGGTGGCAGGCAGGTGAGCGAGGCCCGGCCTTCGGGTGAGAGTGGAACACTGAAACCCTGCAGCGGCATATGGCCTCCCGTCGAGTGTGCTGTGGCTCCAGACTCGCGTCCCCGCCCCGCTTGGGCACGGGCGGGAACGACCGCGTTCATTCTAGCGCGACGGGCTATGCCCCCTCCCGCTCCGTTGGTAGTGGCCAGGACGGTTCGCCGCCTTCGACCTCCACCTTCGGCAGGCGCCGCAACCACCGCGGCAGGTACCAGTTGTACTTGCCGAGCAGCGCCATGGTTGCCGGCATGACCAGCGTGCGCACCACGGTCGCGTCGAGGGCGATGGCCACGGCAAGTCCGAAGCCGATCTGCTGGAACATGACCAGGTCGCCGCTCGCCATGCCTCCGAACACGGCGACCATGATCAGCGCGGCCCCCGTGATGATGCCGGCCGTAGACGACACTCCGAAGACGACCGCTTCGCGGGTGTCGCCCGTCTGTTCGTAGCGTTCTCGTATGCGGCTGAGCAGCAAGACCTAGTAGTCCATCGAAAGCCCGAAGAGCACGCAGAAGAGCAGAAGCGGCACCCAAGTAGTCACCTGTGGCGTCTGCTGAAACCCGAAGATGCCGGCGCCGACGCCGTGTTGAAAGACCAGCGTGA
>JAKAHF010000163.1 GCA_021815245.1 Actinomycetes bacterium | reverse complement strand
CTTCTCAGATGCACATGCCGCCGTCGGCCATGAAGACCGCGCCGGTGGAGAAGGTGCTGCGGTCGGAGGCCAGGAAGAGCACCATCTCGGCCATTTCCTCGGGGCGGCCGTGGCGGCCGAGGGCGATGAGGCGGTTGAGAAAGGCCGTGCCGTCCTCGCCGACGATGCCGGTGAGCTTCTCTTCGATGGTCGTCTGGAACATGTTGTCGGTCGGGCCCGGGGCGATGACGTTGACCCGGATGGCGCGTGCCGCAGCCTCCTTGGCGACGACCTTGGCCATGCCGATGAGGGCGTGTTTCGAGGTCGCGTAGGCGATGACGCCGGGGTCGGCGGTGACGCCCATGATGCTCGAAGTGATGATGATGCTGCCCCCGTCGTTCATGAGTGGTAGGCCGTACTTGCAGGCGAGGAACGATCCGCGCACGTTGATGGCCATGACTTGGTCGAACACCTCTTCGGGATAGTCGGTGACCGGCGCCAGTACGCCCGAGATGCCGGCGTGGCTGAAGATGACATCGATTGTGCCGAAGAGGCTGACCGTCTCGCCCAGATACATCTGCACGTCGTTGGTGAGCGACACGTCGGCCGAAAGGGCGGCGACGCGATCGGCGATGGGGCCGTCGGCCGCATCGAAGGGTTCGAGCACCCGCACTGCCGCGAGCGCCTGGTCGAGGCTGTGCCGGCTGCGGCCGACCAGCATGACCTTCGCTCCCTCCTGAAGCATGAGTGCGGCGCTGGCCAGCCCGATGCTGCCTGCCCCGCCGGTGACGACGCAGGTCTTGCCCGTCATGATGCCCACGTGTACTGCCTCCTTGTGCGAACCGGGTTCCGCTCTGTTTGGTCTACTTCAGTCCTGTGGTGGATGACTGGCCCTCACACCCAGGATAACGTCTTCGAGCGAACGGCCCAACACGGCTTCGACTTTGCCGGCGATGAGCCGGGCGGCCGCCATGCGCGCCTTGGCTGCCTCGTACCCGTCGGGATTGTCGAGTTGCTTGTGGAGGCTGCGCCGCTCTCGCTCGTCGATGCCGGCGACGCCGTCCTTCACGACCATCTTGTCGGCGAGATAGACGAGCTGCTCCTCGTTGAGGCCCGACGCCGCCAGGTGCTCGCCGGGCATGACCATGTGGGCGCCGACGACCTCGCCAAGCCGGAAGAGGCCGAGGCCATCCATGAGGCGCTGGGCTGTTGCCGCGTGGCGGCGGGAGCCCTTGGCTATGTCGTGCAGGAGCGCACCGGAACGCGCCAGCTGCACGTCGAGAGCCGGCATCACGGGGTGGAGGTTCTCGGCCATCACGGTCGCCACCGCGGCGACGGCCTCGCAGTGCCGCATCCGTTCCTCGGCCGGTTGCACCAAGCCGAGCAGGTACAGGGAGTCGTCGTCGGAAAGACCGGCCGTGGAAGCAAGGGGGCCGGCGTCGGTGGGGCCGCAGGCCGGGGCGGCGGGAGCCCCTCCGGGGGCGTACATGTCCAAGACGCGTCCGCCGGGGCGCAGGTCGCCGCGGTTCGCGCCGGCGTCCAGCCGGGGGGCGCCTACACACGCCGCCAGGTCGATCCGCTCAGCGAACTCATTCACCCGGCGGTAGTCGGCCGGCGTGTCCATGTCGATGAGGATGGTCAGATCTTGCACTTCAACGTCATGCTGCTCTGCGGCGTGGCGCTGCAGGAAGCCGTGGAGCCCCTGCGGTTCGTCGGCCGAACGGAGTTGCTCGACGTGCGACGCGGCGATGAGCGGCGGGTGACCCCGTCTGCCGCAGCACACGGGGTGGAGGATGGCGGTTTCGGCGGCGGCTCCCAGTCGATCACGCTGATGGAGCATATCGACCAGTACCTCCGGCCGCACCAGCGGGCAGTCCATGGGCAGGACGAAGAAAGCCTCCACCTCGGCGGAGAGTGACCGCACGCCCGCCTGAACGGAGGTGAACATGCCCTGAAGGTAGTCGGGATTGTGAACGACCTCTGTTCCGAGCGGAGCCGCGACAGCGGCGACCTCGGGCGCACCGTGTCCGGTGACGACGGTCACGTGCCGCACGCCCGCCTGCTGCACCGTCCTCACCACTCGTTCGAGCACGAGACCCGAGCCGAGCGGCAGCAGAGCCTTGCTGACGACACCGTAGGCACCCGCGTCGAGATCCATGCGGGTCGAACTGCCTGCGGCCAGGATGATCGCGGCGATCATGCGGTTCTCCTTCTCGGGGGCTGCGCAAGAAAGGTCCCACGACCAAGACGTTTCCGCAAGGCGGAAGCCGCGGTGGGAGGCGCGCGCGACGGTAGGCGAGCGGCTCGGCTCGGTCGATGCCCGCATTCAGGCGGGTGCCGGCGTTTGCCGATACTGATGAGTATCTCGGTAGAAACCGGCGCGACTGGGGGGGCTCATGGAGCACAAGGACCTGGTTTCGGCTCGCGGCAGTGACGGAGGCGGCGTGGTTCGTCATCATTCGTCGAGGAGCCGCATACTGGTCGTCGCCGCCATCGTCGCGGCCTCGATCTCGTTGGTGCTCCCCGGATGTGGGGTGGGGGCGGAGCCTGAGAGGATCGTCTCGTCTTCGACCACGGCGCGGCAGTCGGCGGTCGAGCCGGTCTCTCCCAAAGACGCCGAGGCCAAATCGCTCGTGCGCAACGCGATGGTCGCCCTCGAATCGGTTTTCATCGACCTGGAGACGTTCGACCCGGCGGTGGCCACGCCGGACATCATGGGTGCGATCGAGCCGGCGATCACATTCGTCGTCAGCCCCGGAGGCGATGCCGCCGTGGCCCCGAGCGCTCTGGCCGAGGATAACGCGGTCGACTACTGGGGCACGGCGACAACCTACGCGATTGGCACCATTTCCGGTTCGGGCACGACCTTCGGGGTGATGGTCGACCAGGAGGCCGGCAGACGGATGACCTTCTACGTCGACGGAGTAGTCAAAGACTGGAAGTCGGAGGATTCGGCGCCGTTGGCTGGGGATGAGCCATCGAACCCGGGTATCGGTAGCTACTCGGGCAGGCTTGCTTCCGCCGGTGTGCCGACGGCCCGGTCGCGGCACGATATGGTCTACGACCCGATCAGCGGCACCGTCATTCTCTACGGAGGGGGCATTGGGTCCGACGGCGGCAGGGACACGTGGATCTACGATCCGAACGCGAACACCTGGACCGAACTGGATCCGGCGGGAAAGGTGCCCTCCGTGCCGGACGGTCACGCGATGGTATGGGACGAGGCCGGCGGTCGCGTGATCCTTTTCGGGGGCTTCGACAACGAGGCCTGGTCATCGGTCGACGATACCTGGGCATACGATCCGGCCGCCAACGCTTGGACGCAACTCCATCCTTCGGGCATCTCACCTTGTCCGCGCAGCGACCACGCGATGGTCTACGACCCGGTCGGGCGCAAGGTGATCCTCTTCGGAGGATTCGATGATCAAGAAGGCCGGATGCTGAACGACACCTGGGCCTACGATGCCGCATCCAACACGTGGACAGAGCTGCGTCCGTCAGGAGGACCACCCTCGGGGCGAGCCGGCCACAAGATGGTCTATGACCCGATCGACAACCAGGTCTTTCTCTTCGGAGGGAGTGGCTCCGGCGCGTACCCTCTGAACGACATCTGGGCCTATGACCCGACTGCCGACTCGTGGGCCCAGCTGCAGCCCACTGGTGACCTCCCTTCGGCTCGCGAGGATCCCGGCTTGACATACGACCCCGTCAGTCGCAGGGTCATTCTCTTCGGGGGCAAGGGTGGTCCCGAGTGGTTCAGCGACACTTGGGCATACGACCCGGCAGCCAGTGCGTGGTCGAAGCTGGACACGGCGGGAACGCCTCCCACGCGGAGCGAGTTCGGCATGGTCTATGCCGCGAACATCGGGCGTATTCTGGCCTTCGGCGGGTGGACGGACAGCGGTCCGGGCTATCTCAACGACACATGGGCCTATGATCCCGCCGGGAACACGTGGACCGACCTCGAGCCTGTCGGTCCGGTCAGCGACACCCCGACCGGACGCGCGTATCACTGCATGGTCTACAACGAGCCGACAGGCAATATCGTGTTGTTCGGCGGTGCGGGCGACGACGGAAGTGTCAACGACACCTGGTCGTACGACCCACGCGCGAACACCTGGACGGAGATGCGCCCGAACACCCTCAATGGTTCTCCCTCCCCCGACTCACCGTGGGGCAGCTTCGGTCCTACGATGGTCTACGACCCCGGGAGTCACCAAGCCATCCTCTTTGGCGGGCGATTCGGCGACGACACCTGGTCGTACGATGAAGCCGCCAACACCTGGACACCGCTTCACACCAGCGGCGTTCTCCCGGATCCGCGTTTCGCCTACGGCGTGGTTTACGACGCGGCGCATCACAGATCGATCCTCTATGGAGGCTGGGCCGACGAATCGCCCGGCGACTTCACCAATCCTTGGGCCTACGATCCGGAGGCGAATGCGTGGACCGAGCTTCGCGCGAGCGGCGACCCCGGGCCGTTGTTGGTCCTGATGCCATCGATGGTCTACGACCCCGTCGGGCGCACAGTGCTCGTTCTGGGCGGGCTGATGGACGGGAGCGGCCCGGTGCCGGCGCGCCAAACATGGGTCTTCGACCCCGCCGACGTGAGCTGGACGAAGCTCGACATAGACGGGGACGCGCCGTGCCCCCGGGAAGGCGAGGCCGTCGTGTACGATCCGGTGGGCCGGAGGGTCATCCTCTTCGGAGGCATGGATGAGAACGGCGAGGCGCTGAACGATACCTGGGCGTACGATCCGGCCGGCAATACGTGGACGAGACTCGCCACGACGGGAGATGCTCCGCCGGGCCGGGTCTTTCACGCGATGGCATACGACTCGGCCGCGCGGCAGATCATCCTCTTCGGGGGAGGGGGCCCGGACGTCGTACTGACCACCGGCTCCAGCTTCTTCGACGACACCTGGGCGTATGACCCCGCGGCCAACACGTGGACCAACCTCCATCCACAAGGAGGCAACACCCAGTAGTGGCGTTGTCTCTTCAAGACCACTCGCGGAAGAGCACTGTGTTCACGTGCGGACCGCGATGCTGTCGAGTACCAGGTCAAGCAGCTTGGGCGACGCCACATCGCTCCAGTTCGTCCGATTGCCCATGAGAAAGGCCACGTCGCCCGCCCACGCCCACGCGCCTATCAGCAGGGCCACTTCGGAGGGGTCGACCTCGGCGCGGATCACCCCTTGCCGCTGACCCTCGACGATGACGCCGATCAGGTCGGCCGCCACTGCGGCCTCCTTCCTCAGTACCGCCTCGTGGAGGCCGTTCCCCGGCGCCGCCGCCACGAACTCGAGGAAGAGACGGGCGTAGCCGGAGGCGCCTTGGGCCGTGATGAGCCGGGAGTACGTCATGCACATGTCGCGCAGTCTTTGCAGTGGATTGCCCGCGGAGGGCACTCGGTGGCTCTCGAAGACCGGCTCGTAGACCTCATCGAGCGCGGCCAGCAGTATGGCCTGGCGGTTCTCGAAGTGGGTGTAGAGCGCGGCGGTGGTGACGCCGGCGGCTTTGGCGATGCGGGCGATGGTGGTGCCTTGAACGCCGTGCTTGCCGATGGTCTTGAGTGCGACCTGGATGATCTGCCGCCTGCGCGCCTCGGCCGTCATTCTCTTCGTGCCTGCCGGCAAAGGTTCTCCCTTTCAGCTGCGCACCGCAGGCCCTGATTCGGGGCCCGGCGATGCCACGTGGCCGTCGTGGTCGTCTTGACAAGTCCTCGGGCTATGGCTATGTTATAGCACGATTAAGTTACTAATTGTCCAGTAATTTAACCGGGCGGCGAGCAGGGTCGGCTGTTGGGCGTTGGGTTCGTAGACCTCTCCCCGCCGGTCGTATGTTGGGGTACGATTGTCGGCACCCGCACCTGCGGGACAACGAGCGCACGGGGTGGCGACGCGTGAACGATTCGCTGCTAAGGGAGCTCCAGGCTGTCGTCGGTGAGACGAACGTGCTCACTCGGCTGGTCGACCTCCAGACCTACGAGTACGACGCCTACGGCGAGCGCTCCCTGCCGGGCGCGGTCGTGTTCTGTCAGAGTACGGCCGAGGTCTCGGAAATCGTCAAGATCTTGAACCGTTTCTCTGTGCCGTTCGTACCGCGGGGCTACGGCACCAACGTCAACGGTGGCTCGCTGGCTCTGTTCGGGGGTGTGGTGATCGAGTTGGGGCGCATG
>JAKAHF010000162.1 GCA_021815245.1 Actinomycetes bacterium | reverse complement strand
CGTGAGCCGGTGACTCTCTCGTAGGTGTCCTCGCTCATGCCGTAGAGGCTGATCTCCACTTCGTGCGGCGGGTACTCGGCGAAGACGTCCATATGCGCCTGGTCGATCAGACTGCCGTTGGTGAACCCCGTTATGAGCAGTCCCATGCCCTTGGCCGCCAGGTAGATGTCGAGAAAGTCGGTGCGGAGCAGAGGCTCGCCGCCGGTAAGTAGAAGCAGCAGGCAACCGGCATCGGCCGCCTGGCGGATCAGGTCGACGGCCTCACCGGTGGTCAGTTCGCCCAAGTCGCGAGGCGACCGGCCTGTCATGTGGCCCAGATAGCAGTGCCGGCATCGGAAGTTGCACCGGCTCGTCAGGTCGAATCCGCCCGAAACGGGCAGCCGCTCCTGAGCGACGCGCTCGAAGAAGCTCCGCAGGTATGCGGACGAACCGAACTCGATGCCGGCAGAGCAGGGCACTACGACTCGCTCTTCGATGTCATCTGGCCGAGTCCCGACTCGACCAACTGTTGAGCGAAGGTCTCGACGTCACGCCGGGCGGTGTCTTCGTCGATGTCGAACTCCGCCACCATGTCGCCGACGAGCTCGCTGATCGCGCAACCCGACTGGGCCAGACGGTCCCAGATCCAACTGCCCGTCTCGTTGAGCACGAACAACTCCTGCAGGTCGGCCAGGTGTCCCCTGATGGGTACAAGGAACACCTCTCCCGCGACCTCGCGTTGCACGACATCGGCTTTTCTGCTGAGCATCACCACTTCACGGTCACCGCCGGATCGCCCAGAAGATTGTAGGTGGCAAGCAGCGACTTCGGCAGTCCAGCGGCGGCACCCTTCTGCAGGCTCGACCGGACGGCCTTGCCGAGCGTCGTACCCCGCGGAGGATCGAACATCGTGCTGACGAACAACTCGCCCAACCGCACCGACTGGTCGTTCTCCTCCTTGGCGGTCGGCGAGAGCACGGCGATCGCACCGGAGCCGGCCTGTTTGACGAGAGCCTCGCTCAGGCAATCCGCGCCGGGCAGAGCGAACTGTCCGGCCACACACGTGAGCGCCGTCACAAACGGCAGGCGCGCACTGAGAGCCATCCCCGGAGTATCGGCCGCCGTCAGTAGTCCCTCGTGAGCCCAGTTATCGATACCGGAGTGCCCTATGTAGTTGATCCAAAGCGTATCCACGAAATTCGAGAGCAGGGTGGTACGCGCGGTCAGCAGATCGAGGTCGTCGAGGTAGGCCTTGGTCACGGCGAACGACGCCGGCAGCAGGGCCGCCACGGCATCGCTGTCGGTCGCGAAGTCGCCTGCGTCGGGATCCTCATTGTCCGCCGCGACCAGCACCGAACGGCTCCAGGCTCCCTTCTCGGCGGCTTCATACGCCACGATCTTCAGGTACGCGTTTGCGACATCGGCATCGGAGACGGCCGGTATGCGGCCTATCGCGAATTCCGGCACGCCGTCATTGCCGGTCACATCGGCCAGAAGGTTGTCGGAGGGGGCCAGCCCCTCAGGAGTGTCGACCATCAAAGGTGGCACGAGCGAGTCACCGAAGCCTTGGTAGTCCTTGTAGTCAAAACTGCCATCGCCGACCAGCACCAAGAACTTGGGCGCGGTTGAAGGCCGTTTCAGAGCGTAGGTCGTGAAGGCCTGGATCGCGTGTGGGTCGACGATGCCGTAGTTGAAGTAGTCGTAGATCTGGGCCGTGGTCACCACCATCGTCTTCAGACCCTGGCCGGCGCGGTAGTCGGCCAGAACGGTGGCTTGCAGCAGAAGGGCCGGGTGGGTGATCACCACATAGTCGATCTCGGGTAGTCCGGCTTTGGAGAAGGGCGCATCTTCCACAGCGGTGATGGCGACCGGCCGCAGAGCCGCGCCGGGGGTTGTCACGTAGTAGCGGGTGTCGGCCATGGCTCCGAACTTCACCCAGGCTCCACTCGGGTCGCCGCCACTGCTCCCAATACGCGCCAGAGTAGGAGTCAGCGGATTGGCGAGGTCGAACACCCATACATCGGTCGAACTCAGGCCAGCGACCACCATCGGCCCCTTCGCCGCGGCGTTGACGAGCAGCCTGTCATCGACTGCCGTGGCCGAACGTTGATACCGGAGGTCGATCGAATCGATCGCGACGACGCTGAAGCCGTCATCCGCATCGAGGACCGCGGTGATATCCACTTGGTTGGCCCCCGCGAGCAGGACGCCCGCCGGGATCGCGAACTCCGCCGTATGCGCCGCCATCCCGCTCCACCAAGTATCGCCCAGGAGGGTCCCGTTGAGCCGCACCTCCGCGTGATGCTCGTTCACCCGTGGCATGGTCGTCATGCCCATGAGCGAGACCGTAAGGGTCTGGCCCTCGATGGCGCCGGGCGCGTCGACGTCGATGGTCTGCGAGTCGTACCCGGCATCGCCTGCAAAGAGGTAGTTCCAAAGCCAGAAGTCGGCCTCCGGATCGTGGAAGCCATCGGTGTAGCTGAAGAGATTCTGCTCCACATGGACGCTATCCACGAAGTCGTTGGCGGAGACCCCGCTGGGAACGATCCGACTGCCGGCACTCATGATCGTGCCCTTCTGGAGTGACAGCCAGTAGACGTTGGCCGAGGTGTATATGCTGTCGATGGCCTCACCGAAGAAGTAGAGCGAGGAGTTGTCCGCGGCCTGCAGATACGCCACCGTCGAGCCGCGATTCGTAAGCTTGACTCCCTTGGTGCGTATGAGGTTCTGAGCTATCTCGGGCGTGACGTGCAACTTCTCAACCAGATCGGATGCGTCTATGCGATACAGGCCCGTCTCGACCACCTCGATCTTCATCTGCGTGGCGTTTCTGGGCTCCACCGGTGAGATCCACGGCTTCCAGGGATGCTGTGCTGTAGTCATGGCCATCTTGGGCACACGGGCCATGGTGTTGCCCCGAGCAAGAACGCTCGCAGCCTCGGTGTCGGGTAGTTGGGCCTCTGCCACCACGTCGTACGGACCGTAGACGAGCCGGCTGCCGGCCTTCTCCACCTCCACCAAACGATAGGTGAGCGACTGGCCCGGTGAAGCGTCGCCGTCGACGACGCTGTAAGAGCCACCGGTGGGCGATTCGAACAATGCCGGGATGAACCGCTTGCCGACCCCCACCCATTCGTCACCGACCTTCTTCTCCACGTAGAAGCCAACAGTGCCGATCTGGCTCGAGGTCTCCCAGTTGACCACTACATCTCCGCCCAAGACATACGCGCCGAAGGAATCCACGACGGCCAGCGTCGATTCGGGATTCACGATGAGTATGACGCCGCAATCGACCGTCCGATTCCACTCCGCGCCGCCCAGTGTGAACATATCGGTGCGGCATGGGTTGGTCGCGTCGGTCGATGGGTATGCGTCGCTGTCGAGATCGTCAGAGGTGGCGTTGCGGGGCGAGATCTCGGTGTATGACAAATCCGTCGGGGGTGGCAGCAGGAACTCGACTCGATACGATCCCGGCAGGAGGCCCTTGAAGTCATAGAGTCCCGTCGCGTCGGTGATAGAGGTCATCTGCGTGCCGTCTACGTTGCGCACGATATGGCCCTCGCCGTCGTAAAGGGTGACCGTCACCTCGGGCATGCCACCCTCGGTCGCATCCTGGATGCCGTCCCCGTTCTCATCCCACCACACGAAGTCGCCAAGACGAGCGCGCAGGAACACCCTGTCGCCGACGGGATCGGTCCAATCGAAAGCGGTTGCCGACCCATCGTTGAGAATTGCGATCGTCCCTGAACTGACCGGGTTCGCGATCCTTACGCGGAAGCGCACGGTGAAAGATCCTCCCACCGGCAGCGATCCGTAGGCAGTCCCGTAGTTGAAGCCCCCTTCATCGAGAGGGAAGGCGGTCCCGACCACGTTGTCAGCGAGCAGCACTTCGGACTCGTAGAGGCCGTCTTCATCCGTGTCCCAGCACACGTAGGTGCTGTTCGCCACATACGTGGTGTCGGTGGGGATCACGTCTTCGACGATGATGTCGGGCACCGGAAGGCGGCTGACGTTGAGAACGTTGATCGGCCACTCGATGATGTCGCCCGCGCTGATGTAGCCATCGCCGTCGAGGTCACCCTCCATGCCAGGCACGCTGGGATCGTCATAGAGAAGACCGTCTTTGCCGGCCGTGAACTCAGGCATGGGCGGCACGCTCGTGCCCACGTCGAGACCGGGCGCGCTGGCGCTGGCCGTCTCGGGATCCTGTCCCCAGGCGACCGCCAGCTTCACATCGGGATCGAGCGTGTAGACCAGCGTGCCGGTCTGATCGCGGTCGATCGTGTCGTAGATGCGGGCTTGATCGAGCTCTCTAAGAGAGAGGGCTCCGTCGCAGCGATAGCCGCTCGCGTCGGTCATGCTTCCGGTCGTAGGATCGGCGTCAAAATCGTAGTACACCGTGGCCGGTGTGTCGCCGTTGCCCACGGGCGTGACCCAGATGGGGTTGCCGTTCTCGGTCAGATTGACGGTAGAGTCGGGATCGCGTCCGATCCCAAGGCCCACGAGAGCCTCGGTCGTCAGCATCGACTCCGGGATCATCGTGTAGCTCCAGTCCCAGGCCTGATTGTATGTGGCCCCCGTCGCGCTCGCCGAGTCGGTCGTCGAATACGCGTAGAACGACGAACCGGGAATGGCCTTGATCACCACACCGCTGATCGCCCAGGGATAGCCGTTGCTGGTCCAGCTCGAGGTGGTGCTTCCGCTCACTGCTGTCTCTGTTCCGGCAGCGCCTTGAAGACGGTTGCTGCCGGAGCGGACTCTCAGATCTCCCCAAAGCCGGGTCTGGCCGCCGCTGATGGTGAACGCGCCCGGGTACTGGTTGCTGTACCTCGACGTTCCCACAACGTCGTACAGCACGTCTCCAACATCAGTGGACGCGGTCACGCTGATGTCGGTACCACTGCTGGCGGAGTTGCCTGCATACTCCCCCAGAGCCGAGTTGAGCCCCGCTGAAACGTCAACGCCGGTATAGGTCGTCGCGCCGGCCGCAAAGGGACGCGACCCCGTCAGAGTGACAACCACGTTGCCCGCCGTGCTGGCCGCGGGATTGACCAGAGCCCATATCTCGGTCTGCGGACGCACGTCGGCGGTGGTGCTCCCGGTAGACGGAGCCGATACCCGGCCGACATACTGGAGATCGACCCCCGCAAAGGTCACCCTGCTCACGTCGCATTGCGTTGCCCCGTCGTTGGCGATGGCCACGCCCACGACGAGCAGGCGGTTCGACCCCGCCGGTGTGGTGTGCGAGAAGGTCAGACTGTTGGTGGTCGACGTGCTCGAAGTACTCGTGTTCGCGGTCACCGTGCTCGGGACCGTGTAGAAGTGGGAGCCGACTCCGTTGGAGCCGTTCTCGAGGATCTGCTTGTTGACGGAGTTGGCATTGACCGTCAGGGTGCTCGTGGTAAGGGCGCCCACGGCGTCACGCCGCTGGTACCCGAGGGTGATGGCGCTTGACCCCGGGTTGTACAGCCACACTGTCGTTCGCTCGTCGCCGGCTTGGCTGCTGACGTTGTAGGTCGAGACAGGCGTGTAGTAACTGCTATCCCACAAACTGGTGGGAATCAGCGCCGAGTCGCGGCTCTCGTAGTTCGACCCGGTGTCGCCGGTATAGATGTCGACCTGCACGGGCCTGGTGGAGACCACATGAGCCCCGACATAGATACCCGTGACGAGTCTGCTCTCGCCTTCGGCCAAAGCCACGCCGGCGAGATCGTTCGCGTCGAGGTAGTCTCCATCGTTGTTGGCGTCAACCGAGATGGTGGCTCCGTCCTCGCCTGCCATGATCGACAGGGCCGCGTACGAGAACATCTCGTAGCTATTGGCCGCGTTCGTGCCGACAGGCGCCCGGTAGTCGGTGCCCCAGTTGTTGGTGTCGAATACCTCGACGCAACCCGCGAACAGGGTCCGAGAGACCGCGGCCCAACTCGAGCGGGTGATGGCGATGGTCTTCGTCGCGGCGATCTTGTCACCACCGTCGAAATCGCTTTCGACGCTCTGGCGAGTCGACAAGTAGACATCGCTGGTGAGCAGGATCACCGTTCCGGCGTTGATGACATCATCGGCGTCGGTCGAGCCCGGGTTGTCCAGAACCGCGGGAGGCGCCCCGTTGGCGAGATTGCCATCACCCCAGATCTGGGTGCCGCCGGTGTTGGTGGTCGTCCAGATGTTGTAGGTGTTGGCTA
>JAKAHF010000161.1 GCA_021815245.1 Actinomycetes bacterium | reverse complement strand
GAATGGATGCGTGACGATGATGCGGTCTTTGTACTTGGTCGCCTTCGCCGCCAGCTTGTCGGGCACGAGCGACGAACTCACCGAGTAGATGCCCTTCAGCTTGGGGCAGGTCTCTTCGAGTTTGGCGTAGATCTCGTGCTTGAGGTCGAGCACTTCGGGCACGCATTCGAAGATCACGTCACAGTCGGCCAGGTCGGCGTAGTCGGTCGTGTACTTCAGGTACTTCTCGCATATGGCGAGCTGATCGGCGGGCATGAGCCCCTGCTCGATCATCTGCTTGAAGTAGTCATCGAAGGTCTGTTTGTACTCGGGGATCATCTCGGGCCGGCGTACCAGCACGGTGGCCAGGTAGCCGTGCCCGGTGGAGAGCACTGCCAGACTGTCGCCGATCATGCCGGCGCCGATGATGCCGATGTGATTCACGTTGTCGAGCTTCATGTCAGATCTCGCTCCTACTTGCGGGGGCGCAGACCGAGCATCTCGCGCGCCTCGTCGGGGGTGGCCACGTCCATCTCGAGCTCGTTGATGATGCGCACCATGCGCTCCACCAACTGAGCGTTGCTCTTTGCCAGCTCGCCGTAGGAGTAGTAGATGTTGTCCTCCAAGCCGACCCTCACGCTGCCGCCTTTGAGCAGGCCGTACGTGACACCCTGCAGCTGGTGCGAGCCGATGGCCATTGTCGACCAATTCACGGGACGGTCCTTGGGCAGCAGGCTGATCATGAAATCGAGGTTGTGCTGGCTGAAGGAGATCGCGCCCTGGCTGACCCTGTTCATGCCCATGACGAACGTGAGCGACACGGGGTCGGCAAGCACGCCGGCCGGGTACAGCACGTTGAAGACGTCTTCGATACTCTCGGCGTTGAAGACCTCGCACTCAGGCTTGATGCCCAGCTCCATCATCCTCTTGGCCTGCTTAATCAGCCAATCGCGCTCCCACCGGTAGATGAACGACAGGTCTTCCCATGTGGTGGTGATGAGCGAGCAGTCGAGCGAGCACATCTCGGGCAGGCACGACTTGTCGGCCATGTCGAGCAGCCGCACGCCATCATCGGCTTCAGATGTGGGCCCCATGGCCGGAGCGGTCGAGTTCTGAACGATGATGGGGCATTTCGCCCGAATGCCCGTATTGATCTCGGCGAAGATCTCGGGATCGTTGCTTGACTTGCCCGCCGCGTCGCGAGCATGGATGTGCACGATCGACGCACCCGCGTTGTAGCAGTCATAGGCAGAGGAGACGATCTCGTTCGGTTGCTCAGGCAGCGCGGGGTTGGCGGCCTTGCCCTGGAAGTTGCCCGTCTGTGCGACGGTGATGATCACCTTTCTCTTGCTGGCCATGCCGGGGACTCCTTTCCTTGCTTACACCTTTACCGACGAAACGTCGTTTTCCAACCTGAAGCTCGCCCGTCCTATCTGCGCGTGAAGGCGGCGAACGACTCCGCGTTGCCCTGGATCATGCGTTCGGGTCTGAAGATGGCCGAATCCATGAGCTTCAAGTCTTCGGCGATCTCGGGCCTGAACTCCATCTTGGCGAGAACGTCCTTCTCCAGATCGATGCCCGGAGCTATCTCGACGAGCACCATGCGTCCGTTCTCCAGTTTGAAGACGGCGCGTTCGGTCACGTAGAGCACCCTCTGGCCCTTCTTGGCCGCGAACTCGCCGCTGAACGTCACCTGTTCGACCACCTTGCGGAACTTCTTGGTCTCGCCGTCCTTGACGATGGAGATGCGGCCGTCGTTGACGTCGAGCTCGATGTCGCCGTTGGTGAACGTGCCGCAGAAGACCATCTCCTTGGCGTTCTGTGAGATGTCGATGAAGCCGCCGCTCCCCGTGATCCGCTTGCCCAGCTTGCTCACGTTGACGTTGCCGCGTTCGTCGGTCTCGCCCATCCCCAGAAAACCGATGTCGAGACCCCCGCCGTGGTAGAAGTCGAACTGGGTCGGCATGCTCATGATGCAATCGGGGTTCCAGGCCGCGCCGAAGATCAGGCCCTTTGCCGGCACCCCACCGACCACGCCCATCTCGATACTGAACACGAAGTCGTCGATGATCCCCTCTTCGGCGGCCACGTTGGCGACGCCGTCGCTGACGCCGATGCCGAGGTTGACGACCGCCCCGGGCTTCAATTCTTGGGCGGCGCGCCGGGCGATGAACTTGCGGATGCCGAAGTCGAGGGAGGGCATGGCATCCAACGGCACGCGCACCTCGCCGCACAGAGACGGGTTGTACTCGCACTCGACGGTCTGCCACTGAGCGGGATCGAGGACCACGGCGGTGACCATGTGGGCCGGGACCCTGACCATGCGCGGATCGAGCGTCCCTCTGCGGGCGATGCGCTTCACCTGGGCGATCACGATGCCGCCGCTGTTGTAGGTCGCCTGCGCCGCCGACAGAAGGTGGAGGTCGAGACCCTCCTGCTCTACCGAGATGTTGCCGTCCTCATCGGCGGTGGTGCCGCGGACGATGGCCACATCGATGGGAAACGACCGGTAGAGGAGCATCTCCTGGCCCTGGAAGTCGACGAGATCGACCAAGGGCTCTTCGGCCCTCTTGTTCATCCTTCCGCCCTCGAGCCGAGGATCGATGAAGGTGTGCAGCCCCACCGTCGTGAGCAGCCCGGGACGACCGGCGGCGATCTCGCGCATCAGGCAGGCCATCACCCCCTGGGGCAGATTGTAGGCCTCGATCTTCTCGTCGATGGCCAACTGACTCATGACTTTCGACCAGAGCCAGTGACCGCCTATGACCCTCTTGACCAAACCCTCGTGCGCCAGCCTGCCGACGCCTGTCTCATTGCCATATCCGACTCCCGTGACGTGCACGATCGTCAGATTGTTGGGCTCACCGGTTTCGAGAAACCGCCTCTCCAGGGCCTGATAGACGAGTTCGGCGTCCTGGAATCCGCCGCCCGACGCCACCAGATTGACGGTGTCGCCATTCTTGATCAGGCCTACTGCTTGATCGACCGAGCAGAGCTTTTCCACGAACCAATCCTCCTAGCTTTGCAGCCTAACCGCCTCGAGGGTGATAGTCGTGACCGGTCAGTCGAACACGATGACCGGTTTGATGGTCGCGCCGCTGAGCGCGTCGGCGGCCGCCCGCTCGATGTCCTCGAACGGGTACCGCTTGATCAGACGCTCGATCGGGAGTTTGCCCAACTCGTGCAACCTGATCAGGGCCGGCAGGAACACTTGGGGAACCGAGCCGCCCATGGCCAATCCGATGACCCTGCGGCCGAGGTGCATGTAGTTCACGTCCACGGGGACCGTCGACCCGGCCGGCGGAGCCCCGATGAACACACAGGTGCCGCGCGCGGCAAGGAGGTTGACCGCCCGGCCCGCCACGCCGAGATTGCCGGTCGTCTCGATCGCGTAGTCGACCCCCCGCCCGTGAGTGAATTGCATGAGGAAGTCTGCCGCGTCGACCGTGCGGGCATCGACCGTCTCGGTCGCCCCCAGCTCCCGTGCGAGGCCGAGTCGAGGCTCGACGACGTCGACCGCGATGATGTGGGCCACAGCCGTCAACCTGGCCGCCATGATCGCCGACAGTCCGACCGCTCCCGCACCGAACACGACCAGCGTGCTGCCCGGTGCGGGCTGAAGAACGTTGAAGATCGCGCCCGTGCCCGTGAGTATGCCGCAGCCGAGGGGCGCCAGCGTCGCCAGCGGAACCGATTCGTCGACCTTGACGAGACTTCGCTCGTCCATCAGCGCGTGCCTGGCAAAGCTGGATTGACCGAAGAAGTGGGCATTCAGCGCGGAGCCGTTCTGGTGGATCGTATGCGAGCCGTCGGCGCGCTTGCCGCCCAGCAGGTTGAGCGGAAAGAACTCGTCGCAGTTCGACGGCGCTCCGGAAGAGCAGTTCACACAAGCGCCGCACGACGTGAAAGAAGCCAGCACATGGTCGCCCGGCCGCACGCGCTGCACAGCCGACCCGACTTGTTCGACGATGCCCGCCCCCTCGTGACCGACTACCGCGGGCAGCGGGAAGGGGATGACGCCCGAGCGCACGTTGAGGTCGGTGTGGCACATGCCGGTGGCCACCATGCGAACCAGGACCTCGTTGGGACGGGGGTCCTCGAGGTCCACCTGCTCGAGGGCAAAGGCCGCGTCCTTCTCATGGACTACCGCTGCGGTGGTCTTCACGTGTTTCTCCCTGTTACCTGCCGGATGTCATCGAGAACGGTATTGAGGTGATGGAACATCTCCGACTGCGCCGCCTCATAATCTCTCGCCTTGAGGGCCGCGAGCACAGCCTCGTGCCGTTTGACCGACTCGGCCGACATCTGCAGCGTGGGCGGAGTGCGAGAAAGCGTCGATCGGAGGACACAGAGGAGCGCGTCGGCCACAAGCTCGATGACGCGGTTCTTGGAGCATTGAGCGAGCAACCGATGGAATTCGAGGTCGTTCTCGGAGGCCTCGACACCCGACGCGACGAGCCTGCGGCTCTCGGCCAGATTCTCGCTCAGAAGGCGCATGTCTTCTTCGTTGGCCCGCTCGATCGCGAACTTGAGAATCACCTGCTCGATGCTCGCCCGGGCCTCGTTCAGCTCATCGACGCTGATGGAATCCATTCGCAACGCGTCGACCAGAAGGCCGCTGATGGTAGCGGGGATCCCGTTTCGCACGACGGTGCCGCCCCCACTCCCGCGCTTCGGCGTTTCGAGCAGGCCCGCGTGCTCGAGCATGCGTAGGGCCTCGCGGACCGTCTGTCTGCCGACGTGGAGTTTGGCTGCCAGCTCAGTCTCGGGGGGCAAGCGATCGCCGGACTTGAGCCTGCCGTCGACGATGGCTTCCTTCAACTGCTCGGACACACGCTCGAATGACCTGCGGTTCTCCACAGGAGAGAACGGGTCGTCTTGCGTACGCTTCGCCACGTGGCTCCCTTCACACGGCAGGCCGGCCTAAGAGGCTCCCTGAAGTGAAGTCTACCACTCACACCGCCATTTGTCAGACCAATCACGTCTAGTGAAAAGTCTGACAAATGCTCGAGCCGGGCTGGTCACACAGCGCAGCCGGCGGCGACCCCCTCACGAACGGCGTCGGCCATCAGCGCGGGCTCACGAGCGCTACCCACCACGCGGATCTCGGCCACGACCGGCTGCAACTGGTCGACAAGGGCCGTGTTCGCTCCCCAATCTTGAGTGTTGATGACATGCTTGCCCTTGAGCACATACGTGCGCTTCTCAGGTTGCCGCACCATCAGCCCTTCGGACGTGACCTCGAGATACTCGACATCGGGCCACAGGGTCACGTATTTCTGTTTGAACCATGGCCAGAGGTTGGCCAAGTCGTCGCGACCCATCTCGTCGCCGAGCTCCGAGGCCGGCCCGTTGTGCGCGATGATGACCCGGCGGTGCCGCTTGACGAGGAACTCCCCGAGCTCGCAACCGTGGAGCGTGCCGCCCATGATGACCACCCGCCTACCCACCGGCATCCACAGATGGGTCAGCTTCTGCAGCTTGACCGAGTCGAAGAATCTCAAGAAGAAATCGAGCATACGGTAGAGCTTGTCGGTGCGGATGACGTTGGGCCCGTCGATGCCGGGCAGGTCGAACTGGGGATGGACCGCTCCTGCCGCGACGATCACCGCGTCGGGCCTCTCCCGCCGGACAAGGTCGGCAGTGACCTCGACCCCTTTGTGCACCGTCACCTTGTTCTTGCTCAGCTCGCGCTCCTCGTAGCGCACGAAATCGAGCAACTCGGGGGTCTCGCAGTCCTTGACGATGGCGGCGAGCGGCACCAACCCACCGAGACGCGCGCCTTTCTCGTAGAGCGACACCTCGTGACCACGCTCGGCCGCGATGCGCGCCGCTTCCATGCCGGCAGGGCCCCCGCCCACGACCAGCACTTTCTTGCGCTTCTCGGCCGGAGTGGACACGTACTCGGGAACGATCTCGCGTCCAAGGGTGGCGTTCACCCGGCACTCGAGTTTCTTGTTGCGGTTGCGCATCTCGAAGCAATGCAGGCAGCCCAGGCAAGGCCGCACGTCTTCGAGCCTGTTGTCGCGGATCTTGTTTGGATAGTCGGGGTCGGCCAGCAGGCGCCGGGTCATGCCCACGAAGTCGAGGCTGCCCTTTCGCAGGTACTCCTCACCCATCTCGGCGTCGATGCGGCTGGCAGTCCACACGGGGACGTTCACTCCCTTGCGCTTCACCGCCTCGACGAGCGGCACGGTGGCGCCGTCGCCACGCCTGCTCCAGTCGAGATCCTTGGGCAGGTCGAACG
>JAKAHF010000160.1 GCA_021815245.1 Actinomycetes bacterium | reverse complement strand
ATCTGACTACGTGGGCAAGAACGTGCCGACGAGCCGGTCGGAAAGGGTCGTCGTGCACTTCAGCGGTAGTGATGGTCTCGACGAGGTGGTCATCGAGGAATAGGATCGCCGGCCCTCCGACGCACCTCGAGAGGGCCGATCTCCTTTGGCACCACCTGCGCCGGCTGGTGGGGCGCCGGTCTGTCCCACGAGACGACTGCCGCTGTCCACGCGTTGGAGTTCCCCGCGGTGCACGATACAATGGAGAAGCTGCAGAGAAGTAGCTCAGCGACCTTTTAAACGCGTCCTGTGAGACCGAAAGGGTAACGGCCATGCATCTCATCTCCATCGACGACCTCACGGCCGCCGAGATCGAGCACCTCTTCGAACTCAGCGATGGCTTCCTCGAGGTCGCCTCGCGCTCGATCAAGAAGGTGCCGACTTTGCGCGGGCGCACGATCATCAACGTGTTCATGGAGCCCTCCACCCGCACGCAATCGTCATTCGAGTTGGCGGGCAAGCGGCTTTCGGCCGACGTGATCAACGTCAAGGAATCGTCGTCGAGCGTGTCCAAGGGCGAGAGCCTCAAAGACACCATCTCGACCCTCGAAAGCTACCGGCCCGACATCATCGTGATGCGGCACCCGCGAGTGGGGGCGTCGCGCATGGCTACGCGCTACACCAACGCCTCGGTTGTCAACGCGGGCGACGGCACCGGCGAGCATCCAACTCAGTGTCTGCTCGACCTCTACAGCTTGCGCCGCGTCTATGGCGACATGAAAGGGCTGAAGGTCGCGATAGTCGGCGACATCCTGAGGAGCAGGGTCGCCCGCTCCGATCTGTTCGGCTTTCGCAAGATGGGCATCGAGGTCCACCTGGTCGCTCCGCCGACGCTGTTGCCGCCCGGCATCGAGTACTGGGGAGTCCCCGTGCACAACGACCTGAGCGCGCTGGCCGACGTGGATGTGATCTACCTACTCCGTATGCAGCTTGAGCGCGCGAAGGGCAAAGTCCCGCCCGTGCCCTCTCTGCGAGAGTACAGTCGCGTATGGGGGCTGTCACCTCATCGAGTCAAGCCGGGCCAGCGGGTGATGCACCCGGGCCCGATCAACCGCGGGGTGGAGCTGTCGGCCGATCTGGCCGACGATGACCGCTCCCTCATCCTGCATCAGGTCGAGTCCGGGCTGGCCGTGCGCATGGCTATCCTGTACCAATGTCTGGCCGGCAGTCTCAGCGAGGAGTCGGCCGCGTGACGTATGTATCCCTCGGCACTGTAGAATTGCCCGCACGCAAACCTGCAAACGAGACCCCGCCGCGTCGACCGAGCTCCTGGCAAGGGGGAGCTCCCCACGGAGAGGACCACGATGGTTAAGAACATGGCAGTGATGGACGGCAACGAAGCGATCGCTCATGTCGCGCACAAGGTAAACGAAGTCATCGCGATCTACCCCATCACCCCTTCGAGCCCCATAGCCGAGCATGCCGACGCCTGGAGCGCCGCGGGCAAAAAGAACCTCTGGGGCTCAGCGCCTGTTGTGGTCGAGATGCAGTCTGAGGGAGGCGCCGCCGCGGCCGTGCACGGTGCGTTGCAGGCCGGTTCGCTCAGCACGACCTTCACCGCCAGCCAGGGTCTCCTGCTCATGATCCCGACGATGTACAAGATCGCCGGCGAGCTGACTCCGACCTGCTGGCACGTGACAGCGCGTTCGCTCGCCGCCCAGGCACTCAGCATCTTCGGCGACCATCAGGATGTCATGGCCGTCAGGCAGACGGGGTTCGCGCTGCTCTCCTCCAATTCGGTGCAGGAAGCGCACGACTTGGCCCTCATCGGCACCGCGGCGACCCTGCGGTCGCGCGTGCCCTTCATCCATTTCTGCGACGGCTTCCGCACGTCGCACGAGGTGCAGAAGTTCGAGTTCCTGAGCGACGATCAGATCAGGGCGATGATCGACGAAGAACTCGTGCTCGCGGTGCGCGACAGGGCCATGACTCCCGACAGGCCCACCGTCCGTGGCACGAGCCAGAACCCCGACGTCTACTTCCAGGGCCGCGAGACGGTCAACAGGTATTATCTGGCCTGCCCCGGCATCGTCCAGGACTACATGGACCGCTTCGCCGGTCTGACCGGCCGGAGCTACCACGTCTTCGACTACGTGGGTGCGCCCGACGCGGAGCGCGTGGTCGTGCTGATGGGCTCGGGCGCCGAGACCGTGCATGAGACCGTCGACTATCTCACGGCGCAGGGCGAGAAGGTGGGAGTGCTGAAGGTCCGGCTCTTCAGGCCGTTCAGTGTGAAGCACTTCGCCGCCGCTCTGCCCGAGACGGTCAGCAAGATCGCCGTTCTCGACCGCACCAAGGAACCGGGGTCGGCGGGTGAACCGCTCTACCTCGACGTGGTCAACGCCCTCGCCGAGTCGGGACGGCGGGCGAAGGTCATCGGCGGGCGGTATGGGCTTTCGAGCAAGGAGTTCACGCCGGCCATGGTCAAGGCCGTCTACGACGAGTTGCTCAAGCCCGAGCCGAAGAACCACTTCACGGTGGGCATCACCGACGACCTCACCAACACGAGCCTTGAGTTCGACCCGGCTTTCACCACCGAGCCCGAGAACGCCTATAGAGCGCTCTTCTACGGTCTCGGGAGCGACGGCACGGTCGGCGCCAACAAGAACAGCATCAAGATCATCGGCGAAGACACCGACAACTACGTCCAGGGATACTTCTTCTACGATTCGAAGAAATCGGGCGTGCTCACCGTGAGCCATCTGCGCTTCGGTCCGCAGCCCATCCGCTCGACGTATCTGGTCAACAAGGCCGACTTCATCGCCTGTCACGTGTGGGCGTTCATAGAGCGCTACCGTACACTGGCCGCGGCTATCCCGGGCGGCACGTTCCTCATCAACGCGCCCTTCCCGCCCGAGGAGGTCTGGGACCGCCTTCCCTACGAGACTCAGGAATGGATCATCAAGCTGGGCCTCAAGGTGTACGCCATCAACGCCTACGAGGTCGCCAAGCAGGCCGGCATGGGCGGACGTATCAATACCATCATGCAGACCTGCTTCTTCTATCTGTCGCGCATCATCCCGCCCGAGGACGCCATAGCCGCCATCAAGAAGGCCATCGACAAGACCTACGGCAAGCGCGGCGAGAAGGTCGTGCAGATGAACTACAACGCCGTCGACCAGGCGGTCGCCAACCTGAAGCGCATCGAGGTGCCGGGTCAGGTCACGACCGACCATCACAAGCCCAAGCTCGTGCCTGCGTCGGCTCCCGACTTCGTCAAGCACGTCACGGCGTGGATAATGGCCGGTGAGGGCGACAAACTGCCGGTCAGCCAGATTCCCGAGGACGGCGTCTGGCCCTCCCACACCACCCGCTGGGAGAAGCGCAACATCGCCCTCGACGTGCCGGTGTGGGATCCCGAACTGTGCATCCAGTGCGGCAAGTGCTCGCTGCACTGCCCCCACGCCACCATCCGCACCAAGGTCTACGACCCCGCATACCTCAAGGATGCTCCGCCGACCTTCAAGTCGATCGACGCCAAGGGCAAGGAGAACGCCGGCCAGAAGTGGACCGTGCAGGTCGCTGTCGAGGACTGCACCGGATGTGGCGTGTGCGCTGAGATCTGCCCGGGACGCGACAAGGCCGACGACAGCCGCAAGGCCCTTACCATGGCGCCGCAGTTGCCGCTGAGAGAGACCGAGCGGGCCAACTACTTCTACTTCTTGCTCAACATACCCGATCCGGACCGCACCCAGGTGAGGGTCAACTCGGTCAAGGGCAGCCAGTTGTTGCGCCCTCTGTTCGAGTACTCGGGGGCGTGCGCCGGGTGTGGAGAGACTCCCTACGTCAAGTTGCTCACCCAACTTGTCGGCGATCGTCTGCTGATCGGCAACGCCACCGGCTGCTCGAGCATCTACGGCGGCAATCTGCCGACCACACCCTACGCTACCGACCCCGCCGGCCGCGGGCCCACGTGGAACAACTCCTTGTTCGAAGACGCCGCGGAGTTCAGCTACGGTCTTCGGTTGACCGTGGACAAGCATTCCGAGTTCGCTCGAGAACTCGTGCAGTCGCTACGTGACGTCATCGGCTACGACTTGGCCGACGCCATACTCGCTTCAAAGCAGGCGGACGAGACCGAGATTGCCGCGCAGCGGGCCCGCGTGGTTCAGCTCAAAGAGCGGTTGCGTTCGATCGTCGAGGGCAACGGCAGTGATTTCCGCTTCGGCCAACTGCTCACCATCGCCGACTATCTGGTGAAGAAGAGCGTCTGGGGTGTGGGCGGCGACGGTTGGGCCTTCGATATCGGTTACGGCGGTCTCGACCACGTGCTCGCTTCTCAGAGGAACATCAACCTGCTCGTGCTCAATACTCAGATGTATTCGAACACCGGCGGGCAGTGCTCAAAGGCTACGCCGATGGGCTCGGTCGCCCTGTTCGCTGCCGGCGGCAAGACCATAGGCAAGAAGGACCTTGGTTCGATCGCCATGACCTACGGCAACATCTACGTGGCCCAGGTGGCCATGGGATACAGCGATTCGCAGACGGTGCGCGCCTTCGTCGAGGCTGAGTCGTACGACGGTCCCAGCCTGATCATCGCCTACAGCCACTGCATCAGCATGGGCTTCGACATGGTCAAGGGCTTCGACCATCAGAAGGCCGCGGTGCAGTCGGGCTCCTGGATCTGCTATCGCTTCGACCCGCGGCTCGCCGCCCAGGGCAAGAACCCGCTGCAGATCGACTCCAAGGAGCCGACGCTGCCGGTGGACGATTTCGTGCCGACCGAGAACCGCTACAACATGCTCAAGAAGGCCTCGCCGCTGGCGGCCGACATGCTGTGGAACAAGGCGCAGCGTCATGTGTGCACCCGCTGGGAGATCCTCAAGCAGCAGGCCCAGATGGTCTACACCGAGACCTGCCCGTTCGAGCCTGGTGTCGTCGACGAGCAGGCTCTCGCGGCGACGGGGGCGAAGGCCGTCACCGGCCACAGCGCCGGCGTGAACCTGCCGGCGGGCAGGTCGAGCGACGAGGAGAACGGCAACTAAGGCGGTAGCGGTCCAGGGTCGATACCAGGCGCGGCATTCTGGCTGGGGGGGGGTGGGCGGAAAGTGATTGCGCTGAGTAGGCAAACGGCCTCGCACGCGGCATTGCTGGCAGCGAGGTCGGTCACTCTGGCCGGCCTGGCCGGCTTCTGGATCTGCTTGTCGATCGTCTTGTTTCTGCGATCAGAGGGGGTCGATTGGGCGGCTCGCCTGGCTGCGCCTCTTTTCCTGCTGGCGGCCTGGGGGTGCGTCAGTCTACTTGTGCTGTGCGCCGCCGTTTTCCCCGGGGCATCGACAGGGCTCGATGGAGCGATCGGCCTGGCGTGTGTCGCGCCGGCCGTCACGGCGCTCGTCGGGGCGGTGCCCACCGTGGCGAGCTTTTCGGCCATCTTCTTTTATGTGTCCGCGGGCGTGCTCCCTGTCGTCTGCGGTATCTTTCTTGCGAAGTCGACTTTGGCAACCGGCCCGAGTGAAGGAGGCGGCGATGCCCGTCCGGAAATCTGAAGCCACCTGGCGAGGAACCCTCAAAGAGGGCGAAGGCACGATGCGACTGGCCAGTGGTCGTTACGAGGGTCCATACACATTCTCGTCGCGCTTCGAGGAAGCCGCGGGCACCAATCCCGAGGAGCTCATCGGCGCCGCGCATGCGGGCTGCTTCTCCATGTTTCTCGCGGCGCTCCTCACCGAGAAGGGCTACCAACCCGACAGCGTGCACACGACCGCGGCTGTGCATCTCGGCGCCGGTCCGACGATCAAGAAGATCGATCTGGTGTGTCAAGCATCGGTGCCGGGCGTGAGCGACGAGGAGTTCCAGCAGTTGGCGGCCGACGCCAAAGCCAAGTGCCCGGTATCGAAGGCGCTGGCGGCGGTGCCCGAGATCACTCTGAGCGCGACCCTGAGCTAGACGTCACTTGGAGTACACCGTGCGGGTCAGCCCGCGGGCCCGGCGGGTCAGACTGGTGATGAAGGCCGACGGGGCGCTCGAAGTCGTGGTGCCGAGGCGCTTCGACAAACGTGCCGTGCCCGGCATCGTCGAGAGCAAGCGCAATTGGGTCGAGCGTACGCGGTCGAAGCTCGAAGCGCGCCGCGAAGAGCTGCCCGCCGAGTCGATGGACGGCGTCGAGCTGCTGCCAGGCCGCGGCGAAGTCGTTGTTGTACAGCCGCTCGCGGGCACTCAGCACGAGGAGGCGGCCCACGTCCCGAAGGTCTGACA
>JAKAHF010000159.1 GCA_021815245.1 Actinomycetes bacterium | reverse complement strand
GCCGCATTTGGTGCAGATAAAGTGGTGGTGGTGTTCGAGATTGGGGTCGTAGCGTGTGGGGCCCTCCACCGCCTCCACCCTGCGGACGAAGCCCCGTCTTTCCAGAGTCGCAAGTGTTCGATAGACAGTGTCGAGGGAGATGCTCGGGATGCGCTCGCGAACGTTTTCGCAGACGGCCTCCACATCCGGATGAGTGGACGTGCGCGCGATCTCCCGCGCCACCTCGAGGCGCTGTCGAGTCACCCGTTGACCCTCGGCGTGCAGGGCCTCAACGAAGGCGGCGACACGGCGTTCGACTTCGATCTCGGGAATCGGCACGTCCATACCGGGGCTACTCGCCACTTTATTAAGAATGCTTCTTGTTTAGAATAGTCCCCGCGGCGAACATCCGCAAGGGGAGCGAACAGACGCACTGGGCGA
This sequence comes from Actinomycetes bacterium, assembly GCA_021815245.1. The sequence goes on along the minus strand of JAKAHF010000159.1, from coordinate 5,820 downwards.
GGCAAGTCCAGCCAGAGTTCGGCGAGGCGCCCACATGTGCTACACTGCATGCAAGCATTCGTTAGGAATCTTCTTTAGGCCTTGCGCCGAGCCTCTCAACCTCTCCGCTCAGTCTCCAGTCTTTCCCTGCCGTCTGTCGCACTATCACTCCATTCATGGAGGTTCTCGTGAACGCATCAAAACTGTACGTGGGCAATTTCAGCTATGAGATGTCCGAAGCCGGCATTCGCACGCTTTTCGAACCGCATGGCGAGGTGACCTCGGTCGCTCTCATCACCGATCGCGATTCCGGACGCTCCAAGGGCTTCGGTTTCGTCGAGATGGGATCGGCTGACGAAGCCCAGAAGGCCAAGAGCGCCCTCGACGGCACCCAGGTCGACGGTCGCGCCCTCAAGGTCGACGTGGCCAAGGAGAAGGAAGCCCGCGCTCCTCGTTCGAGCGGTGGCTTCGGCGCCGGCGGCGGTAGCAGCAGCTACGGTGGCGGCGGCAACCGCTGGTAGGAGTCGCGCCGACAGTCGGCTGGTCATCCCCTGGGCGGACTAGCCGCGACCTAGCAGGCTGCTGAAAAACGACGTTTCGCCGCGAGGACGCGATTGGCATGCGCAAGACAAGGACGCAAAGAGCCCAAATAGCAGCGCTATTTGGGCGACTGAGGACGCCGTATGGTGCCGCCTAGCGCGCCCTCGCGGCCGGGACTTCGTTGTTCAGCAGCCTCCTAGCGCAATCACGAAACGCCGGCCTTCGGGCCGGCGTTTCTGTCTTCGGTACGTCAACTACTCCCGCACAGACTCCACCAGGGCCTTGACATTCTCGAACTTGGCATCGGGCGGGACGGCACAGCCCTGGGCCATGATGTAGCCGTCGGGCCCCACCTCGCTGAGTAGTCGCCTGCAGTATGCCTTGACGTCGGCGATCGTGCCGAGCGTGAGGAGTCCAGGAGGAACGTCGCCCATGAGGCACATGTGCCCCTGAAGGATCTTTCTGGCCTTGAAGATGTCGGTGCCGCCGTCGAGGGTCAGAATGCACTTGCCCGGGGGGAGTTCGAGCAGACGGGCGATCTCGCGATCCCAGTTGGCGTCGAAGTGCAGAATCGGAATGCCGCCTTCTTCGATCACGACCTCAGCCAATTCTTTGAGGTACGGCCACGCGAACCGATTCCACAGCCTGGGCGACAAGAATTCGGGCGACGCCCGCCAACTGCCGATCTGGTAGGCGTAGGGCCCTATGACCCTCACGGCTTGGCGAGTCTCTTTGCGCCTCTCCTCCATCATGCGGTCCATGACCGCCTGAACCTTGTCGGGCATGTGGTAGAGGTCGAGCATGAACTCCTTGACCGACCGGCCGCCACTCAGTTGCTCGAATGGCGCCGTGAAGTTGGTGGCAGTGAACGCGACGTAGCCGTTCTTGACGCACTCCGCGGACCAATGCTGACCCGCGGCCATGACCGCTTGGGCCGCCGCGGCCGCCGCCTGAAGGTACTTGCCTATGTACTCACCGAACCAGGGGGTCCAGCCCATCTCCAGGATGCGGTCGTAGTCTTCGGGTTGGATGCGGGTCTGCTCGTCCAGTTGCCAGAGACCGCCCTCGGGCAGTTCGCGGCCGGGGAGCTTCACAGGAGACAGCCAGAGCATGCCCAGCAATTCGGGCGCCGCGGTCGGAAACTGGATGGCGTCGACGTCGCCGAGTCGCTCGAGGGTCGCGAGCGCGGCCGCTCCCGCCACGTCTGGGTTGGTCACGTACTCCGACATCTTCACGCCCGCCGCGTTGGCGCTGAACGCATCCATGAGCAGGCACACGGGCACCCGGTCGGGCGTGCCGCAGGCCACGGCGGTCTTCAGCCGGGCCATGCGCTCAAGGAAGAGCGGAGGCGGGGCGAAACCACCCGGGCCGCCGGGAGCGCCGGGGCCGGCGCCGTTCGAGCCGTCGTGCGACTCAGTCATCAGTTCACCCCCAGGATCTTCTTGGCGGCGCTCACGCCGTCTTGAGCGGTCTTGCAGTAGTAGTCGGCGCCTACGTAGTCGGCGCAGGCGGCGTCCACCGGGCCACCCCCGATGAGGATCTTCACCTGGTCGCGGAGCCCGGCGGCCGCGATAGTCGCGATGGCCTCTTTCATATCGTCAAAGACGGTGGTGAGCAGGCAGCTCATGCCGACCAGCTCAGGCTTGTGTTCTTTGATGGCATCGATGAAGGCCTGGTGCTCTACGTTCACCCCCAGGTCGATGACCTTGATGCCATTGGAGCTCATGACAGTCGCGACGATGTCTTTGCCGAAGTCGTGGATGTCGTTCTTGACGGTGCCCAAGACCAGGGTGCCGTGGCTCTTCTGCACCGCGTTCTTGAGCTCGTCTTGTAACGGGGCTCCCGCCTTCTTGAAGATGTCGGCCGAGTAGATGAGCTCGGAGAGGAAGTACTCCCCGGCTTCGAAGCGCTCACCGACCAGACTCATGCCGGCCTGAAGTTCTTCGAGAATGCCGAGGGCCGGTTCACCTTGGGCGAGCTTGTCGGCGACCAGGCTGACGGCCTTGTCTTCTTCGAGGTCGCCGATGGCCTGGGCGAGGGGGGATGGTTGTTCCACGACGCTCTGCTCCTCTCCGTTCATTGGTCAGCTCACTCCTAGAGGACGCCGTATTCATCCACGGCTTCGCGCAGGGCCAATACATTCTCGGGTTTGGATTCGTCGGGGATGCCCTGATTCGAGTCGATGATCAGCGCGCCGGTATCGCCGAACAGATCGATGAGGCGCTTGACATCGTCTTCGACCTGCTGCGGCGTGCCCGTGCACATGAGCGACGGGGCCACATTCCCCCAGAAGCACATCACGTCACCGCACGTCTCCTTGAACTTGTGGCGGTCGATGCGGTCAAAGTGCGCGGCGATCTTTCCGGGAGGAAGCTGGGCCAAGTACTTGAGCCGGGAGTCGTAGCCTCCCTCGAAGAGCGGCATGGGTGTCAACCCGGCGCCTATCAGCGCCTCGATGAGCCCCTTGAAGGTCGGCCAGTAGAACCGCTCGAACGCCTCGTCGCTCATGAAACTGTCCGCGCCGCGGTGCATGGGGATCATGACGCGCTTGTTGCCGCTCATCATCGCCCCACCCACGGCCATGCCGATACATGCCGCCTGCATGAGTTCGATGACCGCCTCGAGCTTCTCGGGATTGCGGTACATGTCGACACTGCTACCCTTCAGCCCGCGAAAGAAGTCCGACACCATGTCGAATGCCGGAAAGACGGCGGCGCCGTTCAAGTACGGATAGCCGAGAGAGGCCATCTCTTGTACGTGCGCCCCCACGGCGGCGCCGTCGCGCTCGGCCACGTCGGCCAACTCCAACAGAGCCTCGAGTGCTCTTCGCACGGAGGGCGAGGCCACGATGGGACCCCCGATCACCGACAAGAAGTACGAGTTCGAAAGCCAGTACAGGGGAAACGGGATGTCGCCGAGGCCGGCAAGGTTGCCTGCAATGCGGGGGAAGACCTTCGTCAGCGTGAAGCCATTGGGATCGGCCAGGAACTCGTCGTACTCCTCCTGCAGGATGTACTCGCCCTCCACAAACTGGAAGGGGGAATCATCGGCAAGGTCTCCCCCGGGCCACCGCACCTGGGTCGTGCCCAGGGCTTCGAACGCGTTCGACCCGAAAACCCCGCTGGCCGGGCACATGTCCCAGCCGAACCGCACGACCGCCTCCTTGACGGTGCGGTAGCGGAGCGCGGTGTCATAGCCGACATCCTTGTTCGATATGCCCATGGCCTTGTTGCCAAAGTAGTGATGGGCGATCGGGATCACCGGAACCCGGTCGGGCCTCTTCAGAGCCACGATATCGTTGAACCTTTGCTCCCTCTCCGCGTACAGCTGCTCGGGCGTCGAGCTCATGAGTACCTCCCGTATTCGTTTGCCGCTTCCATCAGGGCGAAGACGTTCTCCGGCTTGGCCTCGTCGGGGATCCCGACCGTACCGTCGATGATCAGCCCACCGTTGTCTCCGAAGATCTCGATGAGCTCGCGCACATCGTCTTTCACTTCCCGCGCGGTCGCCGTGCAGAGCAGCGAGGAGGGGACGTTCCCCCAGAAGCACATGGTGTCGCCAATGAGTTCCTTGGCACGCCGCCGGTCGACCTTGTCGAAGTGCCCGACGACCTTGCCTCGGGGCAACTCTTGCAGGAACTCCAGGCGCGGCGTGAAGTCACCTTCGAAGAGAGGCATGGGCACGTACCCGGCCTCGATGAGGGCCAGGAGCAGCGCCTTCAGGCTCGGCCAGTAGAACTTCGCGAACTGCTCGTTCGACATGAACCCGCCGGCGCCCCGGTGCAGCGGCAAGAACACACCGGGGTGTCCATATGCCTTGGCCCAACTGAGGGTCTGCTCGATGGTCCAGGGCGTGTACATCTCCACAGCTGCCAGGAGCCTGTCGGGCACCTGGTACATGTCGAGGAGCGTGCCTCTCAGGCCCCGGAGGAAGTCGCTCACGAAATCGAACGCCGTCATACCGATTGCGCCGTAGAGCACGGGATAGCCCAGTTGCTGCATCTCCGCCGACAGTTGCGCTGACGCAGCCTCGGCAGCCGCCATCTCGTCGGCGACGTCGGTCATCGCGTGCAACAACTCACGAAAGCCCGGGGCCGAGAGCGCGCCGCCTACGAACCCGGGCAGAAAGAGGGCGTTGGAATAGAAGAGAGTCGGCGCCGCCAGCGCCGCCCCCGCGGCACCGAGCTTGCTCGAGATACGGGGCCACAGCTTCTTGATGGCGAAGACGTCAGGGTTTGACAGCATCTCGTCGTACTCGTCCTGAAGCAGGAACTCTCCCTCGACGTACTGAAACGGACGATCATCCGGAAGCCCGCCGCCCGGCCATAGAATCTGGTTGAGGCCAAGCCGCTCGAGCGGTCGCGCGAGCGGCACCGAGGTCAGCGACACCGCCGCATCCCACGAATGTCGCACCGCCGCCTCACGCGCGACACGATTCCTCAGGTCCAAGTCGTAGTGCACCATGCGATTTGGGATCCCCTGGATTCGGTTCGCGTAGTAGGTGACGACCACCGGCGCGACCGGGACCCTATCGGGCTTGCGAAGGGACATGGCGTCTTCCAGGCGCTTCATGCGCGCTGCATATTTCGGTGCGTTCGGTGCTGCAACGGTCATGGTCATTCGTTGTGTTCCTTCGTGCGGCTGTCGTTTCGTCGGTAACGATGTTGGCTCCGGGTCGCCCGAGACTCGACGTCTCGGGCGACCCGGAGCCCATCGCAAGCGCCCACTGGGGAAGGGAAGGTGCGGGCGCTTGCGACGCGGCGAGGGGGTACTACTCGCTCTTCATGGCGTTCAGGTCCATGACCAGGTTCCATCCGCCACCCTCGGCGTATTGCCAGAGGAACATGCCACCGTGAGCCCCGAGGTGGTCGGTCGCGGAGTACACGAGGTGGGTCTGCGAGCCCCACCAATCGATCCTCTCCATCGCGGCCGCGTAACCGGCGGCGTCGGGTGTCTCCGCATTCGCGACGGCCTGTTCGATCAGATGCACGGTGTCATAGCCGAAGCCCAAGTAGAGGCTGGCAAAGGGCTGCTCGGGGAACTTCTTCTGCCAGCGCCCGATGAAGGCCACGAGATCAGCTTTGCCGGGATAGTCGTCGGGAATCTTGGTGGGATCGACTATCGCCGGACCGACGGCGTATTGGCCCGCGACATTCGCCGGATCGTTGCCGGCGGCGGCGAAGATGACCAGCGGGTGGGAGCCGGCGGCGCTGCCGTAGATCGGCACTGTCACACCCAAGCTCTTCAGCGTCTTGATGAGCGTATTCACGTGGATGGGGTTGCTGGCGAGAATGAGGGCGTC
>JAKAHF010000158.1 GCA_021815245.1 Actinomycetes bacterium | reverse complement strand
GGCCCGCCGCGGCGTGAGGAGTGCGCGGAAGCGCGTGAAGTGGCGCGGCCGATGAGGGGCGCGACTGCCGTCATGGCGGCGTTCTGCGTGATACTGGGGCTGGTGCCCGGACTGCTCCTGCCACGGCTGGGCTCTCTGTTGCCTCTCGCCGGCCTATCCTCAAGCGCCGGGTCGGCTTTGCAGACCACCTCGCCGGTGTGGTCGGTGCTCGGCATATCGGTCACCGGCACCGGGGGGCTGCCCACGCTTGCCGTGGCGACCGTTCTGGTGGTGCTCGTGGTAGTGCTGTCGCGTCTTCGGGGCAAGCGCCGGGCGGCGGAGGCTCCGGTGTGGACGTGCGGACAGCGCGTGGAGCCTTCGCTCCTCTGGACGTCGGCCGGGTTCACGAAGGCTCTGCGGCTGGTGCTCGAGGGAATCCTGCGGCCCGAGCGCACTCTGGTGCACGAAGAACATGGGGGAGTGCTGCAGAAAGTGACCTACCGCGGCTCGGTGCCCCATCTGTTCGATACGGCCCTCTATGCACCGATCGTGCGCTGGTCACTCAAGGCCGCCGGGTTTGTGCGTCGCCTGCAGTCGGGCAGCCTGGCCGTGTACATGCTCTATCTGCTGTTGCTCATCATCGTGATGCTCGTCTGGGCCCGGTTGGCCTCGTGAACACCTCGACCATCATCTCGGGAGCCATCCAAGTGGTTGGGGGTATCGCCCTCGCGCCGTTGCTGCCTGGGCTCGTGCAACACCTGAAGGGACGGCTGCAAGGCCGGCGGGGTCCGTCGCCGATGCAGCCATACAGAGAGCTCTCACGCCTGTGGTCGCGCAGCATGGTTGCGCCCGAAGGCACCACGTTCGTCTACCGTTGGGCGCCGCCTGTCGTGGTCGCCTGTCTCGTCGTATGCCTGCTGGTTGTGCCGATCGCCGGCAGTTCGCCCGCTTGGCAGCTTGGCAACGACGCGTTGCTCTTGGTGGGCATGCTTGCCCTCGCCCGCTTCGCGCTCGCCTTGGCTTCCTGGGACACCGGCAGCGGGTTCGCCCTCATGGGCGCGAGTCGCGATCTGACGTTCGCGGTCGTGGTCGAGGGCCTGCTGCTCCTCGTGGTCACGGTCGCCGCTCTGCCGCTCATGAACACCGATCTTCGTTCATTGAGCGACGCGGCCGCCGGCCGCGCCATCTGGAGCTCGCCCTCTCACTGGTTGGCCGCGGCGGCCTTCGTGCTGGTGATCATCGCCGAAACCGGTCGCCAACCGATCGACAATCCCGACACGCACCTGGAACTCACCATGATCCACGAGGGACCGTTGCTCGAGTACGCGGGGCGCGATCTCGCCTATCTGCAGTGGGCCGCGGCGGCGCGGCACTGGGTGGTGTTGGTGCTGGGGGTCGAGCTCTTTGCTCCGCATCCCGGGGGATTCTGGTGGAGGCTGGTCATCCTCTTCGCCGGTCTGCCGATTCTGTGTGTCGTACTCGCGCTGGTCGAATCGGCGCTCGCTAAGATGCGTTTGCTCCGCGCACCGAGGCTACTCGCTATCGGCGGGGGTCTCTGCCTGTTGGGCGTGATCGCTTGGTTTCTGGGGGGCGGGGCATGAACGATGGTTTCATTTGGGCGATGGTCGCCCTGGGCCTGCTTGTGGTGTGGGTGCGCAGGCGGTCGTATGCCATCGCTTTGGTTGCTTTGCAGGCATTCGTGCTGGCAGCCGGAGCCATCAGCATCACACCGGAGCGTTCGGTGGCGTTCCTGGTCGCGAGCCTGCTTCTGTTCGTTCGGGCGCTAGTGCCCTGCGCCCTCTTCGCGTTCAGTGTGCTCAAGACCCGGGAGTCGGCGCCCGTGCGTTCGCGCATCAGTCCGCTCACCCGCACCATTCTTGTCATCGTGCTCGTGCTCGTGCTTGCCGTGCTCGTACCCTCGCTCGGGCTGACCACCCGTGCCGCCGAGCAGGCAAGCATCGGTCTGCTTGCGATCGGCGCGGCCACGATCATCAGCCGGCGGCCCACGATCTTCCACCTTCTGGGCCTGCTCATCGCCGAGAACGGCATCGCTCTCGCGGCCGTGTCGGTCATAGGGGGGCTACCCCTCGTGGTCGAACTCGGGGTCGCGTTCGATCTCGTGGTCGTCTTGACGGTAGCCACGGCTTTTCACGCCCGCATCTTCACCGAATTCGGCACCGGCGACACGCGGCATTTGAGGTCGCTCCGTGACTGAGTCTGTGTCCTTGCTCGTGCTTTGCGTGCCCGGGGTGCCCATCCTTGCGGGGGTGGCCATGCTGGCGGCGCGCTCCGCGCGCGCCCAAGACTGGGTGAACAGGGTGGCGGCTATCGTCACGGCGGTCGTGGCCTTGGCGGCTGCCGCCGTGGCGGTGGGCTGGCTGGGTGTAGGCTCCGAGGGCCGCTGGATAGTCCTCGACGAGTTGTCGGGGCCGTTTCTCGCCGTTATCGCGCTGGTGGGCTTGGGCAGCGCTCTAGTGTCGCCGGACTATCTGCGCACCAGTCACCGCAGTTTCTTCGGTGCGACCCGGGCTCGAGCTTACTACTACCTCTGCCTCTATCTGTTTTGGGCCGCCTTGCTCGTGGTGCCGATCATCGGCAACTTGGGCGTGGCCTGGGTGATCGTCGAAGCGACCACCGGCATCTCGGCGCTGCTCGTCGCCTACAACGGTCGCAAGACGGCGCTCGAGGCGGGGTGGAAATACCTGGTGCTGACCACGGCGGGATTGGGCGTGGCCTTGCTCGGCATCGTCGTGCTGCGCGCGGCCGCTCCGGCTGGGGGTGCCGCGATCGCGGGTCTGTCGTGGCGGGGACTTGCCGAAGCGGCGCCCGGCATGTCGCGCTCCACCGCCGTGGTGGGATTCATGTTGGTACTGTGCGGCCTTGCCACCAAGGTCGGCTGGGCGCCCGTGCATAACTGGCTGCCCGACGCCCACAGCGAGGCGCCCCCACCGGTCTCGGCCCTGCTGTCGGCCGCGCTGCTGCCGACCGTCATGCTGGTGGCATGGCGCACGCAGCGGGCGCTCGTGCCGGTAGCGGGAGCCGATCTGGGGCGGAGGGTGTTCATCGCTTTTGGGTTGGTGTCGCTGGCCGTGGCGGTCCCCTTCTTGTGGAGGCCGCAGGCCTGGAAACGGCTGCTCGCCTACTCGAGTCTCGAACACATGGGCGTGCTTGCCCTCGGCATCGGGTTCGGCGGACCGTTGGCCATCGCCGGAGTGGTGGTGCATGTGGCGGGTCACGCCGTCGCGAAGTCGCTCGGGTTCTACGCGGCCGTGCCTTTGTTCGAGCTGCGACCCTCCGCGAGAACACATCCTGTGCGTGGCCTGCTGGGCGACGGCGCCGGGCTTGCGACCGGCATGAGCGTGAGCTTGGCTTCACTGAGCGGCCTGCCGCCTTCGCCCCTGTTCTTCAGCGAAGTGCTCATCATCATGGGCGGGTTCGCCTCAGGCAACGGCGTCGGCGCGGCGCTGGCGGGCGTACTGCTGGCGCTCGGATTTGTCGGGCTCGCTCACGTGCTGGTGCAGGACCTTCTTGCTGCGGGCAAGGGTGCTCCTCGGTCGGGCGTCAACGGCGAACGGGCGTTCAGAGTGGCCACCATCGCGGCGGTCGTGCTTCTCGTCGCGTTGGCGGCACTCTCGGTCTTTCTGCCCGGCACAACGTTCATCGAATCACTGGCGGCGAGTCTGCCGTGACGGGTCCGAGCACACCCGTGACCGAGCCGGAGGGCCGGGACGCACCGCGCCTGTCGTACGTGCCGATGGGGGAGTGGCGTGACCACTGTGCTGGGATCCTAGACGGCGGCGGGCGTTTCCTCGGCCTCTATGCGGCGCGTCAGCGGCCGGGTGAGGCGCCGGGCGAGCGGGTGCCGCCCGTGCCGCGCGCACTATTCGCAGCGTCTGACGGCTTGCGGATCCTGTGGTCGGAACCCGGTGACCGACCGATGCCGAGCATCGTCGACCTGTCTTTGGCCGCGCGCGTGGACGAACGAGAGGCGGCCGACGCTTTTGGGCTGCGATTCTCGGGTCACGCTCCGCTGCGACCGGTGCTTACCCACCCCGAGGACCTCGATGAGTGGACGGTGCCCGTGGCGGGCCATGACACGTATGAAGTAGCGGTGGGGCCTATCCACGCGGGAGTCATCGAGTCGGGACATTTCCGCTTCCATGTGGTTGGGGAGAGCATTCTCCATGTCGACCTGCGACTGTTCTACAAGCATCGGGGCCTGGAGCAGGCCGCCGAGGGCCGGACGTTCGCCGAGGCACTCGCGTACGCGCAGCGCGCATGCGGCGCCTGCGCGGTCAGCAACGGCGTGGCGTACGCGCACGCGGTGGAGTCACTTTCAGGACTGTGGCCCGAACCCGAGTTGGCCCGGGCGCGCACCCTGTTGCTCGAACTCGAGCGGCTCTACAACCACTTGAACGACCTCAGCGCCCTCTGCGCCGGAGTCGGCTTTGCCGCCGGTAGCATGGCCTTCGCCGCCTTGAAGGAACGCGCCCAGCGGCTCAACGCCCGGCTCTGCGGTCATCGCTTCTTGTTCGGCACTGTTCGGGTGGGCCAGAGCACGTGGACCGTCGATCCGCGGACGGCCGAGGGCGCGCGTGAGGAGTTGCGCTCGCTCGGAGACGGTTTGCGTACGGCTTGGCACGAGATGTTCTTCAGCCGTTCGGTCCAGGACCGTTTCGTTGGCACCGGCCGCATCTTGCTCGAGGATGCGATGCGGCTGGGCACGGTGGGTCCGGCGGCCCGTGCGGCTGGTTCGGTGCGCGACGTGCGCACCGAGAGCCCCCGGCTGGCGTACGCTGGGTTCGAGCCGTGCAGACTCGCGGAGCCGGCCGGTGACGTAGCCGCCCGGGCGGAGATCAGGGCTCTCGAAACAGAAGCCACGCTCGCACTGCTCGACGGCCTGCTCGAGGGAGGCGTGGGGCCGTCGGCCACGGTGCCTGCCCACGCGGCGCCGATAGGCGTGGGACGCGTGGAGAGCCCGCGGGGCGAGACCATCTGCTTCGTCGAAGCCGATGGTGAAGTGGTGCGCCGGCTGCACCTGCGCACGGGCTCGTACGCCAACTGGCCCTCGTTGGTGCGGGCGGCGACCGGCAACATCCTTCCGGATTTCCCGGTCATCAACAAGAGCTTCGAGCTCTGCTACGCGTGTTCCGACCGTTAGGAGCTAGGGGGCCAGCATGTTCATCCTACTACGCGAGCTACAACGTATCAGGCGCCGGATAGCCCTCAAGGCCCCCGAGCGCCCGGGGTCCCTGGCCGTGCGGCACGTCGACGCCGGATCGTGCAATGGGTGCGAGCACGAGCTTGGAGCCTGTTTCGGGCCTCACTACGACCTGGGGCGCTACGGTCTGAGCGTGGCGGCCTCGCCCCGGCACGCCGACGTGTTGCTGGTCACGGGCTCGCTCACCACCCGCATGGTCGGGCCGCTTCTCACTGCCTACGCCGCTATGCCTGAGCCGCGGCTCGTGGCTGCGCTCGGCGACTGCGCCATGGGATGCGGCTGCTTGGGCGATGCGCCGGAGCTGGCGGGCAGGCTCGAAGATGTGCTGCCGGTCGACCTCCGCATCCCCGGGTGTCCTCCGCCTCCGGACGTCATCGGCGCCTGCCTGGTGCAGGCACTGCGGGGAGGAGACACCGCACTTTCAATGTCCCGGGACATGGGCTAGTCTCGCCGCAGCGTTCAATCGTAGCCCCCAGCGGGGGACGGGAGAGGCAGGCGCCATGAAACTGGGAGTTCTGACCGTTCTCTACCAGGACCGGCCACTCGAGGCCGTGCTCGATCACGTTGCCGACATGGGTGTGCAGGCCGTCGAACTGGGTGCGGGCGGCTGGCCGGGCGACGCTCACTGCAGACCGCAAGAGCTGCTGGCGAGCGCCGACAAAGCCCGGGCCTTGCGTTCGGCTGTCGAAAGCCGCGGTCTCATCATCAGTGCGCTGTCGTGCCACGGCAATCCGCTTCATCCCGACAAGGTCTTCGCCGCCGAGCACGACCGCGCGTTTCGTGACACGGTGCGGGTGGCTTCACAATTGGAAGTGCCTGTCGTCAACCTGTTCTCCGGCTGTCCGGGCGATTGCGACGAGTCGAAGTACCCCAACTGGGTCACCTGCGCCTGGCCGCCCGATTTTGAGAAGATCCTCGAGTGGCAGTGGAACGAGAAGGTAATCCCGTACTGGCGCCAGGCGAGCGCGTTCGCACGCGAGCACGGTGTGAAGCTGTGCATTGAAATGCACCCTGGTTTCGTGGTCTACAACCCCGAGACGCTGCT
>JAKAHF010000157.1 GCA_021815245.1 Actinomycetes bacterium | reverse complement strand
TACAGTACTCGTAGTCGATCGTGGGCGGGATGGTGCGGGTGATCACACAGTCGGGGCAGTACAGCCAGCAGATGAAGCAGGCCTCGGCGCCACGCTTGGCCGGCGTGCAGGTCTCGACGTTGAGCACCGGCCGCTGGACGCGCCACGACCCGGTGCGGCCGCCGTCGCCGGGGCCCGCCTCGCTGTGCGAGGTCTTGTAGCGATAGCCGCGAGTGCCCATCAGTTGCCCCCCACCGTGCCGCGTGCCACGGTGTGGTCCCCCACCGTGCCGCGTGCCACGGTGTGGTCCCCCACCGTGCCGTGCGCCACGGTGTGGTCCCCCATGGCGGTGTTGTCGTACGCCAGCTTCGCGGCCTGGGAGTTGGCCTGTGGCTTCTTGGTCTTGAACTCGGCCTCGATCTCTTCCACTACCATGTCGAATGGCACCAGGTCGAAAGCTTTGCAGAGCGACCCGATGATGCCCGAGTTGACCCGGCCGTGTGGCAGGCCCGCATCGACCGAGAGGGCGGTCACATCGGCCGTGGCCAACCGGTGACCGTCGAAGGCGTAGCCGGCGTATGGCTTGGGAGTGTTGAGCACGATGAGTCCGCCCGGCTTCAAACCACCGGTGACGTCGGCCTCGGTCAGCAGAAGGTGATCGAGCACGACCACGACGTCGGGCGTCTCGATGGGGGAGATGTCGTATATCTTCTCTTTGGCGAGCTTGAGCGAAGTGAACACGGGCGCGCCCCGGCGTTCGGTGCCGAAGGTGGGGGCCATGACCACTCCCGTATAGCCTGAACGGAAGGCTGCGGTGGCGAAGATCTTCGCCGCGGTGATGGCGCCTTGCCCGCCTCTGCCGTGCCAACGTATCTGGATCATTCGGGTCTTCCTACTGTGTCGTAAAATGCGCGCACGGTATTCTACCTATGAGGCTGCCAAAAAACGAAGTCTCGGCCGCGAGAACGCACTGGACGGCGCAATACGTCGTCCTCGGTCGCACCAACGGGAGGACGCGTAAGCCACATGTACATCGAGTTGGAGAACAAAGGCGACGGCATCGCCCTGCTCACGGTCAACCGCCCCGATGCCCTGAACGCCATGAACGGCACCATGCTCGCGGAGATGGCCGAAGCCTTCAGCCGGGTGGAGAGCGACGACGACATGCGGGTGCTGGTGATCATCGGCACGGGCAGGGCCTTCATCGCCGGTGCCGACATCGCCCACATGCAGAACCTGTCGCCCGAGGAGGCCCGGGCCTGGTCGGAACTCGGCCAGCGGACCGTCGGCATGCTGGCAGCCATGAAGAAGCCCGTCATCGCGGCCATCAATGGCTACGCCCTCGGCGGCGGCACCGAGCTGGCGCTGGCGTGCGACATCCGCATCGCCTCCGAGAAGGCCGTCTTCGGGCAGCCCGAGGTGAAGCTGGGCATGATCGCCGGGTTCGGTGGCACGCAGCGTCTGCCGCGCCTCGTAGGACCGGGCATGGCCAAAGAGATGTTGCTCACCGGCGACCACTACGACGCGGCCGCGGCGTTGCAGATGGGCCTGGTCAACCATGTGGTGCCGGCCGACAGGCTGCTCGACTACTGCCTCGACATGGCCTGGCGCATTGCCTCCCGTGGCCCGCGGGCCGTCGAGCTGAGCAAAGAGGCCGTCGACCGCGGTCTCGACCTCGATCTGCCGCGGGCCTTGGCACTTGAATCCGAGTTGTACGGTTCGGTTTTCCGCACCGACGAGCCGTGCAAGGGTTGTGGAGCATTCTTAGAGAAAAGGGAACCAAAGTGGACTTCAGACTGACAGACGACCAGCAGATGATCAGGGACTCCGTTCGCGATTTCGCGAGAGAACAGATAGTCCCGAGGGCCGCCGAGATCGACAGAACCGGTGAGTTCCCGCTCGATATCCTCAAGAAGATGAGCGACCTGGGCCTCATGGGCCTGCCTATCGCCGAGGAGTACGGCGGCGCCGGCGCCGACTACACCAGCTACTGCCTCGCCCTCGAGGAGATCAGCCGGGCCTGCGGCTCGACCGGTCTCACCTACGAGGCCCACATCTCGCTCGGCTGCATGCCGATCTACCTGTTCGGCACCGAGGAGCAGAAGAAGCAGTATCTGCCGCAACTCTGCAGCGGCGAGACCATCGGCTCCTTCGGCCTGACCGAGCCCGAAGCCGGTTCCGACGCGGGTGGCACCAAGACCACCGCGGTGCTCGACAACGGCGAGTGGGTCATCAACGGCTCGAAGATCTTCATCACCAACGCGAGCTACGCCAAGTTCGTCACCTGCACCTGCCTGACCGACAAGGGCGTCGGCACCAAGGGCATCAGTGCCATCATCGTGCCCACCGACTCCAAGGGCTTCACCTGCCGGGCCGGCTTCGAGAAGATGGGCCTGCACGGTTCCAACACCACCGAGCTCTTCTTCGACAACGTGCGCGTGCCCGAAGCCAATCTGGTCGGCAAACGCGGCGAGGGTTTCAAGCAGTTTCTCAAGGTGCTCGACGGCGGCCGCATCGCCATCGGCGCCATGGGGGTCGGCATCGCCCAGGCCTGCCTCGACGCGTCCCTGAAGTACGCCAAGGAGCGCGTGCAGTTCGGCCAGCCCATCGGCAAGTTCCAGGCCGTACAGTTCAAGCTGGCCGACATCGCCATGAACATCGAGCTTGCCCGCACCATGTACCTCAAGGCCGCCTGGCTCAAGGACACGGGCCAGCCGTACGCTCTCGAGGCCAACTACGCCAAGCTCTTCGGCTCGGAGATCTCGACCAAGGCCGCTCTTGACGCCATCCAGATCCACGGCGGCTACGGCTACATCAACGAGTTCCCCGTGGAGCGCTACCTGCGTGACTCCAAACTGCTCGAGATCGGCGAAGGCACGTCTGAAGTCATCAGGCTCGTCATCGCCCGGAGCCTTGGCCTCTGATCGGCTCCGCTCAGTCTGCGTTCGAGCTCACGCCGTGGCCGCCCGATCCACCAGCCGCCTCAGCCTGAGGGCCAGATCCTGCAGCTGCTTCACTTCGTGCTCCACCTGACGGGTACCCTTGGCCGATTCGCCTCCGGCGGCGTTGATGGAGTCAAGGGCTTGGCTTATCTGTTCCATGCCGGCGAGTTGCTGCCGGCTGGAGGCGGCGATCTGTACGGCCGACTGAGCCGATTCCGATACGCTCTCGGTCAGGCGGTGGATGGCTTCTCCCGATTCGAGTGACTGCAGGCGTCCGCTCTCGATGGCCACCCGGCTCTGTTCGGCTGCCTCCACGACCAGACTACCCGCCTTCTGGATCTCAGAAAGGATGGTGCGTACCTGGGAGACGGCGAGCTTCGACTGGGCGGCGAGACTCTTCACCTCTTGGGCGACCACGGTGAAGCCTCTACCGGCATCCCCGGCTTTGGCCGCCTCGATACTCGCGTTCACCGAGAGCAGGTTCGATTGTTCGGCGAGATCGGACACGGTCGCGATGATGTCGCCCACGGCCTGGGTCTGCTCTGAGAGACGGTTCACCGTCTGGGCTACCAGGCTCATCTGGCCCTGCATCTGCTCGATGCCGAGGATGGTGTCCTCCACCGCTTGGCGGCCGTTCTCGGCCACCCGGGCCACCTCTTGGGAGTTCTCGGCTACCTGGGAGGCCTTCTCGGTGGCAAGCAGAGCGGTCTGCTTCACCTCTTCGACCGTGGCTGTGGTCTCGCTCGTCGAGGCGGCGGTCTGGGTGGCGGCGGCGGCCACCTGGCTTGCGACGGCGAGCATCTCTGAGGCGGAGGTGCCGATGCTGGCGGCTGCCTGTCTCAACTGATGGCTGACCCTGCGCGGGATGAGGACCGCCACCGTGAGGCCCGCGATCAGGATGAAGCTACCGATGACCAGCATCACCAAGAGGAAGTACCCGAGAGATCGACTCGCGCTCTCGATAGCGCTGTCTTGGCCCGCCCGCTGCGTGGCCACATAGTCGCTGAACTCCCGGTCTATGTCCGACTGCACGGGTACGATTTCCTCGTTGTACACGGTGAGGGCTGCGGCAGACTCGGTGATCGAGAGGGCCAGCGCGCTGTCGACCGAAGCGACGTACCCGTCGAACGCCGTCTTCATCTGCGCGAGAGCCTCCTGGCCTTCGGCAGACTGGTCGAGAGTCATCGCGCTTTCGAACAGGCCGCGGGCGTGATCGGTCTCGTCCGTGAGGAGTCCCCGGTATTGGGCCCTGTCGTCAGCGTTCTCCTCGGTGAGGACCGCCGAAAGATAGGAGCCGATGACCATTGCCGAATGGTCGAGTTCGACGGCGAGGTCGGCGCGGTCGAGGGCGCCCTGATTGTCCTTCTGAAAGTTCGATTGGAGGGGAACAAGAAGTGCCAGTCCGACCACGATCATCACGACCATCTGCACCATGATGACCACGTAGCCGACCAGGATCCTCCGAACGATTGTCATCGCGACAGTCTCCTTCACACACGTTCATACTTCTGAAAAGCTTGTTGGCGGCACGCGTCGATCGGAGAGCGCGCGCACTCCTCCAGAACGGTGTATCGACGGGATGGGGCTTTTGCTTTACCCGCCACGGAACGCCATTGTGGGATGTCGAGGAGCGAGGGCCCCGTGCTCAGTGATGCCAGGGGCAGGTCTCTCGGTTGTCGCAGAATTCGCACGGAGAGCAGACCGCAGAGGCTGTGTATCGCGGACCGATGCCAATGAGCAGCGATGCCGACTTCTGCGGAACGAGCATGCCGGCCTCGGTGAGGCTCACTCCGATGGCCGCGACGTCGACCAGGCTACACAACACCCTCTGCTCGGCGAGCGCCCAGCCTGCCAGCTGTCCCGGGGCCAGTTCGGTGCCGACCCCCCAGTGGCGAGCGGCCGCCTCGTCTTCGGCCATGTGACGGACACGGCTCATGGCCGTGTCGACCGCGAAGACCCCGGCCTCGCCCAGCATGTAGCCGTCGAGATTTCGGCCCTCTGCCATCAGGCGTTTGGCCTCGTCCTCGAGCGTGCCGCCGATGCTGCAGACAGCCACGCAGGCCATCTCGGCGTCGTCCATCAAGTCGGCATGTCCTCCGAGGCGGAGTTCGACGTCACCGATGTAGACCCGGTCGCCTTCGCCGCGGCGCGCCGGCAGCCACTCGTAGGCGATGGCTACGCGCGAGAGACGTTCGGCCTCGCCGACCGCCCAGCGCGCGGCTTCGAGTACCGTCTGGTGTTGCAGCCTCTTCCCCGCCTGCTCAACGAAGCGGGAGAAGTCGAGAACAGTCGTGGCGTCTTTGATGATCGGCATGCACTCATTGTTTCATCCTGAAGGTCTGTATGGTATATGGCTTAGTGATCGAGATTCGTTTGGTCCTGATCAGAGTGCCCGAGATGGAGGGGACAGAGGCATGAGCAGCTACGCCTTCAACTGGTTCGCTCTTCCGCCTCTGTTCACCGCGATCTGCAGCCTGCTGACCGGTGTCATGCTGTTTCGCCTCGAGTGGTCGTCTTGGGTGGGAAAGGCGCTTCTGCTCGTCACCGCCGCCGTCAGTCTTTGGTCGGGCGCCACGGCTGTCTCATACCTTGCCGCCGACGCGGCGACCGCTCTTCTCTGGACCCGGGTCGGATATGTGGCCGTTCCCATGTTTCCGGCGGCGATGTTCCTGTACACGAGTGTCGGCCTCCGTCTGTACGATCGGCAGAAGTACTTCGCGTGGCTCCTGTTCGTGGCCGGCCTGGTGTTCATACTTCTCGCCTGGAATACCGATCTGCTGGTCTCGGGCATGGAGAAACACTGGTGGGGCTACTATCCTCGATACGACTGGGTGGGCATCGTCTTCGTCGGCTACTTCGCCTTCGTCGTGGCCGTGATCCAGCTCCAGTTCAGGGCCGTGCTACAGACATTGCCTCGACGCTCGCTGTCGTATCGCCGGGTGACCCGCTCGGCGCTCGCGATAGGCCTCGTCTCGCTTGGCGCGGTCGATTTCGTGGCCAAGTTCGGCCTCGGTCTCTATCCCTTCGGGTATGTGTTCATACTTGCCTCGTTCGTTCTCGTCATGGTCATCGAGCGGCACTTCAGGGTGGTCTACATGACCCCGGCGTTCGCGGCCGGCCAGATTCTCGACACGCTCGAAGGAGCGGTGCTGGTGGCGCGTTTGGACGGCACCCTTGAAGTCGCCAACAAGGCGGCCGGGGAGCTGTTGGGATACTCCGAAGACGAGCTACTCGCCCTGTCGCTTTCCGACGTGTGCGGATCAGGCAACGAATGGCGTCTCCTACTCGAACGCATGCAGGCCGGCGATCGGGTGCGGGCGGAGGAGAGCACGTGGC
>JAKAHF010000156.1 GCA_021815245.1 Actinomycetes bacterium | reverse complement strand
CAGACGATGGTTCCCTTCCCACCGACCCATGCTTCCTGACCAGTGGGTCTTACCATCCATGCGAAGTCTTGTCTCATTGCTGGGCTCCCTTAGCTTCTAGTCAACGTAGTAGACAGAGGGATTCGTACCTTCGTCTGCGAGGAGCGGCTTGCCGTTGCGCTCCTTGATGATCAACGAGACCTCGCTATTCGGATCATCTAGGTCACCAAAGGTCCTGGCCTTGGTCATGCAGATGTTCACGCAAGCCGGAGTCGCGTCCCGATCCTTCCCTGGTTGCAGGCCTTTCGAAAACCCCTCGTCGATGCGTTCGGCGCAAAACACGCACTTGACGACGGTGCCGGTTTTGTGCGGGTACACCCTTTGGCCGACGGTCTCCATTTCCGTAAGACCTTGGCCACTGAAATACTCTGCGATCTCTTCCACGAGAGTGCGCTGCTGATACGGGCAGGCTATGACGCAGCTTCCGCAACCGACGCACTCGTCGCTATCTACGACAACGATCCCGTCCACTCTCTTGGTTGTGGCGCCCGTGGGACATGCATCGACACAAGGTGCGTTCTCGCAGTGGTTGCAGAGCACCGAATACGCGACCTTACGGACGTTCGGGTACTTGCCTTGTTCTTTCACCAGCAGCCGGTTCCAGAACACTCCGGGCGGAAGGAAGTGTTCCTGTTTGCACGCGAGCATGCAGGCATAGCAGGTGACGCAAGATTTCAGGTCGATTACCATTCCCCAGCGGGTCATTCCTCTACTCCTCAGTTGTTCAGAGCCTGTCGAACAATCAAGCCGCGGCCACCAGGAAACACTGGGCGGCCCGATAGCGCATCCTCGGTCGCGCCAATAGCGCTGCTATTCGCGCTCCCTGTGTCCTTCTCTCGCGCATACCCATCGCTTCCTGGCGGCGGGGCTTCATTCTCCGACAGGCCACTAGCGGCAGTCCCAGAACCCAGGGCCGCTGTATTCCAGGACCGAACGGGCGCCTGCCAGCGCTTCGGGCGAGGGGCGCGCGAACACCCCTTTGCGGCTTATCCACGTGGAGCCCGTCCGCTTGAGGCCCACCAAAACCTCGACCATCTTCACGGCGGCCCCGTAGAGATCCATGACCGGGACGCCGTCCACCTCTCTCAGCCCGTTCGGGTAGTCTGCCGCACACCCCGGCGCGTAGCGTAGGCACGGCGCCAACAGTCCGCAACCCGGGATGATGATCTCCGCACCCCGGGCGACGAGCTCCCTGGAGACCGAGGTGAATTCCTCGATGGCAGCGTGGGCGTCCATCATGGCCGCCTCCTGCTCGGCGGCCGGCAGGTAGCCCGCGACCACGCCGACACAGCGGTGATCGAGGCCATACTGGGCCACGCGCTCCTCGAAGTCGGGCACTCCGAGACGCGACGGGCAGAAGATGCCGAACCGCCGCCCCATCGTCAGAGCCAACAACATCGACGACTCTCCGAAGCCCACCACCGGGATGTCCACGGCCTGGCGGGCGGCCATCAGCGATGGGTCGTGGTAGCAGGCGATGATGGCGCCGTCGTATCCCTCGCGCTCGGCCTGCATGACCATGTACAAGATCTCGCTGTCGGAGAGCGCGTGCAGGTAGCTGTAGGGTTGCGCTTCGAGGTTGCTGAGGCCCCGACGCGGGAAGCGAAACGTGAGCTGGGTATCGGGCGACATGGTCGTGCCGTAGCTGCGCTTCCACATCTCCACGGCAACAGTCTTGAAGATGTGGCCCACGTCGCTGTCTTCTTCTGCGGCAGCAACGTTCGCCACGAGTATCCGGGTTTCGGCCACGTCATTCCTCCGTCCAGTTCCATCTGCAGTTAACATCTACTCACTTCGATCCACGTTGTTCGCAAGGTCAACGCGTTGTGATGAGTCTCTCGAAGAGGCGTCGCCGGGAAGCGTTCAGCACCCGGCTACTGCGAAACGCTTGCCGGGGCCGGCGGGGTTCCGCGCCGGCCCCGGCATAGCTTGCCTGAGAACGGCCCTTCCATTGTGAACGGTCCGGTCTAGGCTCCCGATGGGTCTCTCAGGCGGCGACCCTCACAAACTCGAACTGTGCGTTCTTGACTTGCCATTCAACGTGGTTGGTCGTTATGCCCGTCGAGGTCGCGTCCGGCCTGAACGTGCACGGTCCCTCCAGGGTGGGCACGTCCTTGAGGTTGATCAGGGCTTGCTGCATCTTGTCCCTGTCTACGGCACCGGCCTGCTTGAGCGCTGCGACGAGGATGATCACTATGTCGGCTCCCTCCGCGACGAAGAAATCAGCCGGCTCGTTGTACTTCGCCTGGTAGGCCTGGGCGAAGTCCAGTTGAAGCTGCTTGATGGGCCAATCGTCCGGCAACGCCGCCGGGTTGACGCCGCCACCGGCATTCATGACAAGTGCACCCTCGACCGCTTCGGGCCCCATCGAGAAAATGGCGGGGTGAGCGCAGGATGTGCCGCCGAGAATCGGCACCGTCACGCCCAGACCACGCAGGCCTTTGTAGAGCGCCGGGAAAGCGAGGGGGTTGACGTACAGGATGATCGCGTCCGGCTGCAGCGTATTGACCTGGTCCATCATCTTGTTGAGGATGGGCTGGAAGTCCTGCTGGTCGAGGCCGAACGAGTCAGGCATCTTGGTGAACTTGTAGCCGCCCGTCGCGGCGTTCTTGCTGAGGAGATCCAGCGTTTCCTGGTCGATAGAGAGCACGTCCCCGAGCGCCAGGATGTTCTTCCAACCGCTGGCCGCGATCACTTTCTGCACTGCGTCGGCCTGAGCGGGGGGAGCCGACGTGTACATGGTGCTCCACTGATACTGCTGCCCAGCGAGCTGATCGAGCGTTGCGGGACCGGTGCCCACCATCGGGATCTTGTTCTGCTCGGCCAACTGCCGGGCCGGTTCCTGCATATACTGGGCAAACGGGCCTATGGTGGCGAAGACCTTGTCCTGCTGGTACATCTTGTTGATGTTGGCGATGGCGTTCGGCACCTCCGACGCATCGTCGTACTCGACCAGCTCGATCGGACGACCGAAGATGCCGCCGTTGGCGTTGACGATTTCGATCTGCAGCTTGACACCCTTGTCGACAGAGGCCCCGGGGGCTGCGGCCGGGCCGGTCAGACTGTTCGAGAAACCGATCTTGATCGGCTCACCCGTGGCCGGGCCGGGACTCGTTGTCTCCGTGACAGTCGTCGCGGTTGATTCCGTGCTCGGTGGCGCCGTCGTCACCGTACTCGAAACCGCGGTGGTTTCCGTGGTCGCCGGGGCGCTGGTCGTGGTCGTCGTGCCGCCGCAACCGAAAGCCGCCAGGGCGACCATCAATAGCAGCACGGCCAGACCTACTAACAGACATGACTTCTTCATTCCGTTCTCCCTCCGTTTCCGAATTGGCTTGAGACCCTGATCGCTTCGCCGCCCACTTCTGAAAGCGTGCTGTTCAGCACCGGGCCTTGCCCAGGTAGCTTGCCTGCACGCGATCATCCGACTTCAGCACGTCAGCCAGACCAGACACGACGAGGCAGCCTGTCTGCAAGACGACCCCACGGTGAGCCAGGGAGAGCGCCATCTCCGCGCTCTGCTCCACCATCAGCATGGTGAGACCCGTCTTGTTCAGTTGGGCAAGAGCCTCGAAGATCCGCTCCACCACCAGCGGCGCAAGACCCATCGAAGGCTCGTCGAGAAGCAGAAGCTGCGGCCTGCCGACAAGCGCCCGCCCGATCGCCACCATCTGCTGCTCCCCTCCCGAAAGAGTGCCCGCAGCCTGCTTGCGGCGCTTGCCCAAGATGGGGAAGAGTTCGTACACGTACGCGATGTCGTCGTCCAGGCTGCTTCGCCAGTCCTTGCGGGCGGAACTGCCCACCACGAGGTTGTCCTGCACCGAAAGCTCGCGGAAGAGCCGCCGTCCCTCCGGCACTTGGCAGAGACCCCGGGCTGCGATCTTCTCGGGGGCGAGCCGGGTGATGTCTGCGCCGCCGTACGCTACGGAACCCGTTGCGGGCTTGAGTAGGCCGGAAATAGTGTGTAGCAGCGTGCTCTTGCCGGCACCGTTCGCGCCGAGGACGGCCACCACTTCGCCTTTGGGAACGGTGAACGAGACTCCCCGCAGCGCGCGGATGGAGCCGTAGCTGGTAGAAAGGTTCTCGACGACGAGCAGGTCTTCAGGTGCCGCGCACTCCCCGGAGGCGAGCTCGCGCGTCTCGCAATAATCGGCAGCCCGTGTCTGCCTCACGCCTAGGTACGCCTCGATGACCCTCGGGTCCTGCCGCACCGACTCGGGCCGCCCCTCGGCGATGAGGGCGCCGTAGTCAAGAACATACACCCGCTCCGAGATGCCCATTACGAGCTCGACATCGTGTTCCACGAGCAGGACAGTCACACCCGAGTCGCGGATATTGCGAATGCGTTCGACAAGGTCGGCGCGCTCAGAAGCGTTCATGCCGGCCGCGGGCTCATCAAGCAGGAGAAGACGGGGGTCGGAAGCGAGAGCTCGCGCGATCTCGACGAGACGTTGCGAGCCGTAGGGCAGGCTGACCGCGGGAAGGCCGGCTACATCCTCCAGCCCAACTGTGGCCAGCGCCCGCATAGCGCGGTCCCGGGAGCGCTTCTCTTCCGCCACCTGGTAGGGGAGCCCCAGACCGGCGGCCCAGAGGCCCGACCGCTCGTGCCTGTGGCAGCCGACCAAGACGTTCTCCAGTACCGTCATGTTCACGAAGATCCGTAGATTCTGAAAGGTGCGGGCCATGCCGAGGCGAGAGGTGTCGGCAGGGGAGACGCTTGTTACGTCCCTGCCGTTGAAACGCACCTTGCCACCGGTCAGTCTCTGCAGGCGGCTTATCGAGTTGAAGAGCGTGGTCTTTCCGGCGCCGTTAGGACCGATCAATGCCACGATCTCGCCCTCGCAGACCCGCAGCGACACGTGGTCGACCGCGCCCAGTCCACCGAAACGGACGGAGAGATCTTCCACTTCAAGCAGTGGAGCACCGGCGGTCTCGACCGCCCGATTCGCGACAGGCGGATACGCCGCCACGGCGACAGCACTCTCTGCGACCGGCGCGACCTCGCCCTCGCCCGCGACCGCCATGGGCGGCGCGGGATCCACCGCGGGTTCGCGGAGTTTCTCCCCCCGCCGCAAGAACGCTTTCAGGCGGGCTCGCTGATGCGGTTGGAGCGCCAACCCTGCCGGGAGGAAGATGAGCAGCAGGATCATGATGATCGAATACATGACCCCGCTGTATTGCTGGACGCTCGTGAATCCGTTGATGACCCAGGTCATCAAGATCGCTCCGATGACGCCGCCCCATACTGATCCGCCCCCGATCAGCATCATGACTATGGGCAGGATCGCTGCCGTGAAGGTGAACGAGCCTGGTGTGACGGCCATGGTGACGAACGCATAGAGGCCGCCGGCCAATCCGCAGATGACGGCGCTCGTGACGAAGGCAAGGAGCTTCCAGTTGGCCGTGCGTATGCCGAGAGTCGACGAAGCGATCTCGCTGGTGGCCAGACCGCGAAGCGCCCTGCCCAGACGGTACCGGAGGGCCCGGTCGATGAAGACCACGATGACAGCGGCCACGATCCACACGAGGTAGTACTGCCGCGTGTTGGTGTTGAAGGGGAACGTGAAGATGCGCAGCGTTGGTATCGGCGCCAGCCCGATGGTAGAGCCGGTGACGGACCGGAGCTGCGTGATGAGCACCAAGACGATCTGTCCCAGCCCGATGGTCGCCAACGCTAGGTAGAAGTAGCGAAGCTTGAGCACGGGCCGGCCGACGATGAGGGCGATCACGCCGGCAACCAGCGCCCCGACGATCAGAGACGGGAAGGTCGGAAATGACACCTTCACGGAGAGTATGCCGGCTGTGTAGGCCCCGATTCCGTAGAAGGCCGAGTGCCCGAAGGACAATTGCCCGGCCTGCCCCAGAATGACCACAACGGCAACGGTGAGGATCGTCCAGAGCCCCGCGGTGGTCATGATTCTCATGGCATAGCCGCTTGGGTAGAGGACCGGCCAGACCAACAGGATGACAAGCAGGAGCGTTTTGAACACGAATCCTCTGCTGCGGAGTGAGGAGAACCGGCCGGCGAGGGCGGGTGCTGAGACTGATCCTTGGCTTGCCATCACGCCTCGCTCTCGCTCGCAGGCACGCCGAGCAGACCACTGGGTCGGAAGTAGAGCACCAGGATCAGGATGAGGTAGGCGATCGCATCCTGGTAGCCAGCGGGGAGGAAACCAGTGGCCACAGACTGGATGACGCCGAGCGCAAGCCCGCCGACCACCGCCCCGC
>JAKAHF010000155.1 GCA_021815245.1 Actinomycetes bacterium | reverse complement strand
GACTCCCGCGGCTACCTGCACACCGGCCGCGAATGCCGGGCCGGAGCTGGCGTCGCCTTGCGTCGCGCCGGCACTCACTCGGCGTCTCTCGCCGTGTCGATCGACTGCATCACCCCGTCATGCCGCAGAGAGTAGTCGGCGGCCTCGAGCGACGCGACCACCGACAATCCGGCCAGGCCGTCGGTGATGGGCCGTTCGCCGTTCTCGAGGCACTCGAGAAAGTGCGTAGCCTCCAGGGCCAGCGGCTCTGAGCCCGCGATCTTGGGCGAGACGATGTCTCCGGTGCGATATGAGAGCTGGTATTCGCCGAATGTCTCGGGATCCTTGAAGTCCACTCCGTGATCGAAGATCTTGACCTTCTCGACCGTCTCGGTGTCGTCGTAGAGGAGCATCTTCTTGCTTCCGACCACGATTGTGCGGCGCAGCTTGACGGGCGAGAGCCACGACACCTGCAACTCGGCAACGATGCCCGAGGGGAAGCTCAGGTTGATGAAGGCCACATCGGGTATGCCGGGATTGATGCAGGCTCTTCCCGAGACGGCCACCTTGTTGGGGGTCTCGCCCAGCCAGTAGTGAAGTATCGAGAGGTCGTGGGGGGCCAGGTCCCAGACGACGCTGACGTCCTTCTGGTGTAGACCCAGATTGACGCGCGACGAGGTGACGAAGAAGATGTCGCCCAGTTCACCTGAGTCGATGATCTGCTTGACCTTGTGCACCGGGGGGCTGAAGACGAACGTGTGCCCGACCATGAGGGTGAGACCCCTCTCTTCGGCCAAGGCTACCAGCTCCTGTGCCTCGGTGGTGCTGCCGGTCATGGGCTTCTCGACGAAGACGTGCTTGCCGGCCAGTAGCGCGGCCTTGGCCAGCGGGAAGTGCGTAGAGATGGGGGTGGCGATGAGCACCGCGTCGACCGCGGGGTCGTTCAGCACCACGTTGTAGTCGGTCGTGCCCTTGACCGCCGGATAGCGCGATTTGGCCTTCTCCAGCGCCGCCGGACGGGTGTCGCACAGCCACTCCACCCAGGCCTGCGGCAGTTCGATGTAGTTGCGAAGAAGGTTGGGGCCCCAGTAGCCGTAGCCGACGAGCGCGACCGTCTTCATGACACTACCGCCTTCGCTAGTTGTTCGGCCACATAGTCGACCTGATCGCCGGTGATCTCGGGGAACATCGGCAGGGAGAGGATGGTTTTCGCCAGCCGTTCCGACACCGGGAACTGTCCTTCTTTGTAGCCGAGGTAGCCCCAGGCCGGCTGGAGGTGCAGCGGCATCGGATAGTGCACGCCGGTGCCCACCCCCGCGGCATCGAGCTTGGCCCGAACGCCGTCGCGATCGGCCAGCTGCACGACATACAAGTGGTAGACGGCCTTGACGTCGGGCAGCTCGGTCATGGGGGTCACGCCTTCGACGCCGGCGAGTAGCCTGTCGTAACGCTTGGCGGCGGCACGGCGCGCCTCGGTCCATTGGGGCAGGTGCTTCAACTTGATACTGAGGAACGCCGCCTGAAGATTGTCGAGGCGGCAGCAGTGACCGACGACCACGTGTTCCGACTTGCTCTTATCGCCGTGATTTCTCAAGATGCGCACCGTGTCGGCCATGTCGCCGTCGTTGGTGGTGACGGCCCCACCGTCGCCGAGGGCGCCCAGGTTTTTCCCCGGATAGAAGCTGAAGGCGGCGATGTCGCCCAGCGATCCGGCGGTGCGGCCGTGGTAGGTGGCGCCGTGCGCCTGGCAGGCGTCTTCGATCACGACCAAACCGTGCTTCTTGGCTATGGCCTCGATGGCCTCCATGTCGGCGGGCTGGCCGAACAGATGCACCGGCACGATCGCCTTGGTGCGCGAGGTGATGGCCGCCTCAACGGCAGCAGGGTCGATATTGGCGGTGTCGGGCAGGCAGTCGACGATCACGGGAGTGCCACCGGCGTGCACCACGGCCTCCGCCGTCGCCAGGAAGGTGTTTGCCGGCACGATGACTTCGTCACCCGGCCCTATGCCTGCGGCCTTGTACGCGAGGAGCAACGCATCGGTGCCGTTGCTCACGCCCATTGCTTGGCTGCAACCACAGAACTGGGCGAACGCGGCCTCGAAATCGCGCATCTCGGGGCCCATGACGTAGGCGGCGCGGCCAACGATGTCGGCGAAGACCGCCTGATACTCCGGCAGCAATTGCTGTCCCTGGATCTTGAGATCGACAAACGGCACGTTAGACACGTTGACCTCCGAACCGCGAGCGTGGCGCCGGCGCAAGACATCGCTGGTGCGATGTCACGCCCAGACGCAATCGCGTTAAGACGACACCGTCCATGCATTCGACAGAGAGGCCCAGGAGCCTCCCTGCTGTCTTACCGAGCTATCGCGACCTGCTCCACTCAGTGATGACCTGCACGATGCGGTCACCCGCGTGCCCGTCCCATAGTTCCGGACGGCGCAGGCCCGGCATGGGCGCGGTGAGGGTCCGGTCGACAGCCGCCAGTATCGCGCTTGGGTCGTCGGGGTCGACCAGCGTGTTGGTGCCCTCCCAGATGGTGACAGGCCGCTCGGTGTTCTTGCGAAGCGTGAGACACGGCACTCCAAGCACGGTGGTCTCCTCCTGGATGCCCCCCGAATCGGTGAGCACCAGCCGGGCCTTGGCCATGAGACCCAAGAAATCGAGGTAGCCCAAGGGATCGCACGTGATAAGGGATGCTCTCTCCTTGACGCCGGCATCGAGACCAAACCGGGCCATACGCTCGCGAGTGCGGGCGTGCACGGGGAAGACCACCGGGAGTCTGCCGGCGACCTGGTGGAGCATATCCACCAGCCCCTGAAGGCCTTCGGGGTCGTCGACATTCGAGGGACGGTGCAGGGTGACCACCGCGTAGCCACCCGGAGTGAGCCCGAAATCGTCGACCACGCTGCCCGCCAGCGCGCGAGGAAGGTGCGTCTCGAGAGTGTCGATCATGGTATTGCCGACGAAGCGCACCTTGTCGCCGGCGATGCCCTCGGCGGCCAGGTTCTCGTCGGCGTCGCGCGAGGTGGTGAGCAGAAGGTCGGAGAGCTGGTCGGTGACCAGGCGGTTGAGCTCCTCGGGCATGCGGCGGTCGCGGCTGCGAAGTCCGGCCTCGACGTGAGCCACGGGGATGCTGAGCTTCGCGGCCACCAACGCGGCCGCCATGGTGGAGTTGACATCGCCCACGGTCACGACCAGATCGGGCGCCTCGTCGACGATGACGGGCTCGAGAGCCAGCATGACTCCGGCGGTCATCACGGCATGGCTGCCCGAGCCGATGCCGAGGTAGTGATCGGGTCGCGGCAGGGCCAGCTCGTCGAAGAACACGTGACTCATCTTGGCGTCGTAGTGCTGGCCCGTGTGCACCAGCACCTGCTCGAAACGCGGGCCGCGCGCGGGGTCGGCGTTCCAGCGCTCGGCGGCGCTGATGACGGCGGCCGCCTTCATGAAGTTGGGCCTCGTGCCGACCACGTGCAAGAGCTTGAGATCGGCGCGGTCGGGCGTGCTGCTGGTGCCTGCCTGAATCATAGGGGTGCCTGTCTGGTCGATGTCGCCGTCTTCAGCGAGACTACCACCGCCGAAGGTGCCTGGCTACGCGTGTGCGCCGAGCACGGCGCCGAGTGCCAGTTGCAGCCGGATGGCATCATCGGAGCACAGCCGGCCGGCGACACGCAGCACGAGCCTGTCGTCGAGCGTGAAGAGCTTCATGCGGATGACCGACGGGCAAGGCAGACCGGCCGCCGCCAGATCGGTGACGGCCACGTCGTGCGGCCAAGCCGGATTGTCGGCGCTCGTCACCATCGCCAAGACGCTGTGCCCCACGCGCGCCCCCAACGACTCGGCGACCGACACCACAACGGCGGGGCGACGCCGGTGACTCGCTCTGTCTGTGAACGAGAACGGCACCACCACGACCGCGAACTGTTCAAAGCTCACGGTAGGCCTCTTCATCGGCCTCAGAGAGCCACTCAGTCAACGTCGTCGACACCGCCCTCGCAAACTCCCGGTCGAGCGGCTCGGCACGTCGCAGCCATACGCGGCCGTTCTCGATGACGAAGGCTACGGTGTCACCGGCGGCAACACCGAGCTCCTCGCGCACCGGCCGCGGGATCGTCGCCTGATACTTGGTCGTAAGTCTGCTCACCGAGATGTTCTCTCGCTCCATCAGAACTCCGGATGGGTCAGGGGGTAATGTCATTATTACCACCATACCATCGGAGCCGATCATGTGCCGCGTTGCGTCGACCTGCCGCTGTCAGCATGCGCCTTCACGGCGCCGCCGGGCATCGGACTTTGGATGGAGATAGGCGCGGCAGCTAGGAGGCTGCTGAACAACGAAGTCCCGGCCGCGAGGGCGCGCTAGGCGGCACCATGCGGCGTCCTCAGTCGCCCAAATAGCGCTGCTATTTGGGCTCTTTGCGTCCTTGTCTTGCGCATGCCAATCGCGTCCTCGCGGCAAACGTCGCTTTTCAGCAGCCTTCCATGAGAGGGCCAGCCGTTGTCAAGGTTGATCTTTGTATTCATGTCGTTGTCGTCCGGTCTTCTGTTCCAAAGAGAGTCGGCCCACCGGCCACGCTTCCATTCGCACTCCGCTTGTGAGCCCCTCGGGCTCGGGTGCATGTTGGGCTCCGACCGGAAGACGGTGCTGCAATCTGCTAGACGGACTTGCCGGATCCTTCGGTGGATCCAGGGACTGTCCGAGGCCGCTGGCGCAGTCACCATCACCGGGGGGTTGGGCTCTGTGACTCTTCTTCGGGTTTGCACGGGCCGGTGTAGCTATCCCCCTTCCCTTGCCGCCGTCAGGACCCGCTCAGGCGTAGGCATGAGCCTTCTCCCGCCTGGTCGCGTTTCTTAGGGGCTCGTAGATCTCTCCGGTCTGCCACAACCGAAGAAGCAGCACCGCGAGCTTGCGGGCGACCGCGACCACCGCTCGCTTCTTGCCGTTCTTGCCGCCTTTTTCGCAGAGTGCAAGTCCCCAGCGCCTGAGATCAGAATCCGGACCAAAGGGACCGAGGATGTAGTGAGCGGCGGTGACAAGGAGCCAGCGTAGGTGGTCGTCGCCGGCCTTGGTGATGCGAAGCTGCGGGGAGAGCGAGCCCGACTCGGCCTGGCGGGGACGCAGGCCCAGATACGAGCCGACCGCTCGGGCTTCAGGAAAGCGAGCCGGCTCTTCAATCGTAAGCACGAAGCACTGGGCCGTGAGGGTGCCCACCCCGGGAACCTGGGTAAGGAGTGCGGTCTCCGGGTAGCTCTCGCGGGCCGTCTTCTCGATCAGCGCATCCAAGACCTTGATCTCACCGGTGAGCTGGGCGATGCTCGCAAGGACGGGGGCAAGGGCCGGCCGTAGCTTCTCCGGGGTAAGAGGCTCGGCTTTGCCGGCAAAGGTGTCGGCTCCGCAACTGGGTAGACGCTCCCCGAGCGACTTCACCGCCCCGCGAACATGGCTGATCAGCCGGGTGCGCGCCCGAACGAGGCACATGCGGCTGCGAAGAACGGCGAGATCCTCCTGCGTTTCAGCCGAGCGATGGCGCAAGGGGGCAAGAAGGGTGGGATCGAGACGACCGACGCGGGCCAGATACTCGGCGTCCACCCGGTCGGACTTGCTCTCGTTCTGGTAGATGAACCGGAGCTTGCGCGGGTTGGCCACCAAGACCTCGTGGCCGAGATCCAGAAGGAGCCGGCTCACCCAAGGGGAGTGGGTGCCCGCTTCGA
Source organism: Actinomycetes bacterium (assembly GCA_021815245.1). The sequence continues at coordinate 585 of JAKAHF010000155.1, read as the reverse complement.
GCACGATGCGCAGCGGTGCGCCTGCCCCGAAGCGCCGCTCAAGAGCCGCTGGTTTGTTGGGGAGACGGGATTCCTCCACGACCTCTCCGGTCTCATCCAAGACGCACACCTGTACGTAACGATCCCCGAGATCAAGACCCACGGTAAACCTCGTCTCTACGGTGGTAGCATCGCTCATAGCCAGCCTCCTTCGCTTTGGAGCCCGTTTGATCAGCGTCATAACGGTACTCCGTGGAGGCTGGCCCTCTCATCCCACCTGCTAGATGATTGATTCCACGAGATTGAGCCTGTCCAAGGAAAGCAAAGCAGAGAGGCCGAAGCCGACGGTGCCAAAGACACCGTCTGCCCGGAGGCCACGATGGACGCCGACCTCGACACTCTCTGCACCGTCATCTATTGCACAGCCGACGACCTTCTGCCAGAGGCCAGGGCCAACGCGAGGCGCCGGGTCACGGACGCCGAGCTCGTCACGCTCTGCGTGGCGCAGGCGATCATGGGCATCCCCAGTGACCGCAGGTTCCTGCGCGCTGCCCGCCGGCAGCTCGGCCATCTCTTCCCGGAGCTGCCCACGCAGAGCGCCTACCA
>JAKAHF010000154.1 GCA_021815245.1 Actinomycetes bacterium | reverse complement strand
GGTAACTTTTGTCCCATGAGACAGCCCACCGACCAGGCAATCCAAGCGGCAGAGGCCACATTCAGGGCACATGCGGGGATCATGCGGACCGCAGAGGCGCTCGCGGCCGGCGTTCACCGCCGCACACTCTACTGGATGCGCGATGAAGGACTCCTAGAGCAACTCAGCCGCGGTATCTTTCATCTCGCCTCATCACCGCTCCCCGCCCAGCCGGATATCGTAGCCGTGGCCGAGCGCGTGCCGGCCGGGGTCATCTGCCTCATTTCCGCTCTTGACTTTCACGGCGTGACCACCCAGATCCCCGGAGCGGTTGATATTGCTCTCCCGGCAGGCGTCAAAGCTCCCCGGGTAAGCTATCCGCCGCTTCACGTGTACCACATGTCTGGAGCTGCCATGAGCGAGGGCGTGGAAGAGCATATTCTCGGACGGACCACCGTGCGCGTTTTTGGCCTTGCCAAGACCATCGCTGACTGCTTCAAGTTCCGCAACACTGTCGGGGTAAGTGTCGCCGTCGAAGCGCTGCAGGAGGCCGTCAGGTCCCGACGCGTATCGGTGAGCGAGGTTGCGCACTATGCTCGCCTTGTTCGCGTGGCCCGGGTCATACGTCCGTACCTTGAGAGCCTTCAGTGAAGGAGCGCGCGCCCAAGGACGTGGCGGCGTCCGCCCGACAGCGCCTACTCAATCTCTCCCGCCAAGAGGGAAGAGCGTTCAATCAGATCTTGCAGTTCTATGCGATTGAGGGGTTTCTACGGCGCCTGGCTGCAACGCCGTGGGTGGGTAGCCTGGTCGTGAAAGGGGCTACGATGCTCCGGGTCTGGAATGCCCCGCTGGCTCGGCCCACGCGCGACATCGATTTCCTGGGGTACCTGCCGAATGACCCCGAGAGAGTCGTGGTCATTGTTCGCGACTGCCTGGCAGCACCAGGACAAACGGATGGGCTGCACTTCGAGCAAGACATCGCCGCCCAGCCAGTCATGGTCGAGGATCGATACCCTGGTGTTCGGGTTGGCCTTCGCGGCCACTTGAGCGGAGCTACGTTCAGACTCCAACTGGACGTCGCCGTTGATGATGTAGCCGTCCCAGAACCTGGATGGGTCACCTACCCCACCCTCCTTGAAGGAGATGGGCCACGCATCCTCGCCTATGCTCCGTCGACCGCAATCGCGGAGAAGCTGGAAGCGATCATTAGCCTGGGCGAGGCCACCAGCAGGATGAAGGACTTCTACGATGTCTGGCTGCTTGCCACGACGATGGATTTGGATGGCGAGACCTGCGCCCAGTCCGTCCGGGCCACGTTTGCCCATCGAGGGACGGGTCTGCCATCCAGCACCCCTGCGGTGCTGACCGATGACTTCGCACGTCGACCCGAGACGGACAGGCAATGGCGCTCTTTCCTCAAGAAGGCCGGCGTGGCACCACAGCCTGGACTCGACCGCGTACTGGAACTCCTCCGCATGTTCTTCATGCCGATAGCTCAGGCTCGGCCCGAAGACACGTTTGGCCAGCACTGGCCACGAGGCGGTCCATGGAAGCCCCGCCAGGATGAGGTCGCATCGTCTGACTCTTCATCCACATTCCATCAACACACCCTTTGACACCGCCTGTCAGCGCCCATCCTCGGTTGTCAGGCCCAAGTGGCTTTTTGGCTGCTAATCCCAAGCTCCATCCACGGTTCACCAACGGTTCACCAACGCGAATCCTGGTGACCTTGCTGGTCTCCCCCGCCGGAGTGCTATCAATTGGCCCGCTCGCCCTCAGGCGCGCGTTCGAAGTCGGGCACTATGACCTCTGACTGGTGGAGGAAGGCGCGTTGGCTGGCTGCAACGTCGAGCGTCTCGTGTCGGCGGTTCTCGCTGCCCGCGTCGTTCTCAGGTCGATGAGCGCGCTACTATTGCCGGCGGGTTCGTAACCCACCGGTAGTAGCGAGCGGCAAGGGAGTTGACACATGAAACGAGTGCTGTGGTCGGCGGTCATCCTCACGGTTCTGGCTTTGGGAGTGGCCGCGTGTGGCTCATCTGTGGCCGAAATGCCGGCGGAGAGTACGGTAGTAGCATCGACCGCCACTACTCTGCCCCCGACCACGGCCCCCGCGCCACCGTCGACCGCCGCGGCTGAGGTCGTGGTGTTCAACGACCCCGTGCTCGAGAAGGGCATCCGCGCGGCCCTCAACAAGCCTCAAGGGGACGTCACGGTGGCCGAGGCGGCGACGCTGACGGAGCTGCGTCTCGACATCCCCTGGAAGTCGCCCGAAAGCATGCAGATCAAGGACATCAGTGCCCTCAAGCACTTCGTGAATCTCACGAGACTGGAACTCTCATTCCATGCGATCAAAGACGTCAGCCCTCTTGCCGGGCTCGTACACCTCACAGGTCTTAGCCTTGGGGGCAACAACATCAGCGACATCACTCCGCTTGTGGGGCTCGCGGAGCTAGAGTTCTTGACGCTCTTCAACTGCCAGGCGACCGACTACAGCCCCCTGAAGAACTTCACGCATCTCAGGACTCTGTTCATCGATTACTCAACGATAAATGATCTGAGCGTTCTCGCCGGGCTGACGGATCTGGACACCCTCGCCCTCAAGGCCACCAAAGTCACGGACGTGACTCCGCTCGCCGGTCTGACAAAGCTGAAACGCCTGCAACTCTCGGAGAATGCGATCACCGATTTCTCGCCGCTCAAGGACATCTATCCCGCGCTCGAGGAAAAGGATTTCGAGATGCAGTGATCGGGCGAAGCCCCCGTGGCTGCGGCGCCGGAGATCAGATTCCGGCGTCCGGGACCATTCCGCCCGTCGTCTCTGTGGAGAGCAGCCCCGCATGCGCCACATGCGGGGCACGCAAACCCGTCCACCAGAGTGAGAGCCTCAGCAGGCACTGTGAAAAGGAGGAAGAACGAGGGCGCCGTGCACTCCGCCTTCGTCAAGGCCAACACGATTAGGGAGTTGCTGACCATCGAGGCCCGGCCGGGCCTCATCGCGGGCGTACACGAAGGACAGCTGACCAAAGCAAGTGGGGTAGCAGGGTCAAAGGTAGAGACTGGTACGATTTCGTGTGGTTTGCCGGCCACCACCCGGAGCTCAGACTGAGCCACCTCGAACAGCGAATGCGGCAGAGTGGGGATTGGACCGAAGCCAGCGCCCTTGACCTCACTGGTTTGTGCGGTCTCCTGTCCACGGCAATCGAGACGCTGGATGCAGAAGGGGTCCGCCGGGAGGTGGAACCTTCTCTGCGGGATCCGAGAGTGCTGGAGCTGTGGTCCAAAGAGTTCTTCCATGGCGTGGCGGAGCGGATCGTACCTGTGTGAGGCCCAGGGCGAAAGCCGGGCGCTGGCGTCCATCAACATTCCATCGACACACCCTTTGACACCGCCTGTCAGTTCCCATTCTGGCTTGTCAGGCCAACATGCCTTTTGCGCTGCTAATCTGGCACTATTCGGCACCGTTTCGCACTGTCCGTCAGGCCGGGAACGTGCAAGGTACTCGCGAAGCAGAGGGTCGAACCCTATTGCTCGGAGTCTTTGCGACTCATCCGCACGCCCAGATACACGATAGCGGCGATCACCAGCAGCGCCACGATCCCGACGCCCGGAATTCCTAGGTACCACCACCAAGGAACGATTGGATCGTCGTCGATCGCGACTACGTGCACCGACGAGTCGGCGACCGTAGTAGGCGACGTGGCGGTCGTGGACGACGACGTCGGTGCAGGCGGTTCTGTCGCTGTTGTCGTGGTTCCGGTCGTCGCTGTAGGCGGCACAGTCGGCGTCGTCTCAGGCGCCTGCTCCATGATGAGGCTCGCAAACGACTCGAACTCAGGCGCTATCTGGTTGCCGAACTCCACGTACGCGATGTAGGTGTCACGACTCTTGGAGCCCCGATAGGAGCTGAGGATCTCGATCGTGGCCTCGTCGGCCGTGGCCACCAGCGGGAAGCGTTGCATGGAAGGGTCGTCAGCTAGGGTGAAGTCCTTTGACGTGCCGTCGGAGAGCGTCACCCGGATCTTCTTGGGCCGTTCGCACTCGGCCATTTCGCGCCAGCAGATGACCTGCACGGTCTCGGCGAGCATGCGGATGTCGCTGTTCGCCAGGGGATAGACGTCGCCACCCACGCCGCCGACGGCCGAATCATCGGCGGATGCGGGCGGCAGTGGACCGGCGAGAAGACCCACAGCGCGGGCCAGGATCGACAGCGCCGCGAGGATGGGTCGCTTTCGCGATCCTTCAGAAGACCGGCGTGGTCGTGCAGGCATGATCCCCCCGTTCCCCAACGTAGTCGACCGTCACACGGTACCGCTCAGTGCTGGGGCGCGCCTTCCGACGAGAGCAGGCCGGCTATGTTCGTGAAGGAGCGCGCCACGCACCAAACGCCGTCTTTTTCCCGTGTAGTATGCTGAGACAGTGGCGCCAGGGTCGCTGGGAGTTGCATGTACCCTCACATCGCGCCACCATGATCGTGCGGCCCTCGGGATCGGCTGAGCAACCGGTGGAGCACATGGGTCACGGCAGTCCGTCCGATAGGCGGTTCGAAGATATCTCCGCTGGCCAATGGCAGTCGGTTTTCGACGCTGTCAGCGATGCTATCTGGCTCCTGGACAAGGAAATGCGCATCGTCTGCTCCAACCGGTCGGCATCGCGCCTCTTCGAGCGCGAGACTGATGCCATGGCCGGCAGGCATTGTTGGGAGATCACTCACGGCACGGAGAAGCCGCTCGAGGATTGCCCGATGCTGCGCATGCTCAGCAGCCTCAAGCGGGAGACCGCCGAACTGCAGCTAGACGAGCGCTCGTACCTGGTGACGGCCGATCCGATCCTTGACTCACAGGGTGAACTGGTCGGTGCGGTGCACATCGTCTCTGACATCACGAGCCGCAAGCGCCGCGAGGTCGAAAACGCGAACCTCACCCGCATGTTCGCCACACTGAGCCAGATCAACCAGACGATCGTGCGCGTGAGATCGCGCCAGGAGCTATTCGAGGGTATCTGCCGCGTGGCGATCGAGTTCGGCGGAATGAGTCTCGCCTGGATCGGCCTTCTCGACCCCACCCGTGAGGGCGTCGTCTGCGTCGCGCGCGCCGGGCAGGCCGCCGGATACGCTGAAGGCGTGCGGATCGGTCTTGACGACCTTGACGTGAGCCAGGGACCCACCGGACGCTCCGTCGCATCGGGTCACGTCGCCATCACCGACGATATGGCGACTGAAGAGCAGAGGGCGCCTTGGCCCGGGGGGACGTTGGAGCACAATCTCCGCTCGGGCGCGGCGGTGCCACTACTCCTCCATGGCGAGGTGATCGGGGCTCTCACTCTCTGTTCGGGAGAAGTGGGGTTCTTTGCGGAGTCGGAACAGCAACTTCTGGAGGAGATCGGAGCCGACATCTCCTTCACGTTGGACAGCATCGAAACGGAGGAGCGGCGTAGAGAGGCCGTGAAGTCGCTGCGCGGTAGCGAGCAGAGATTCAGAGACGTGTTCGAGTCGGCCAATGTCGGCAAGTCGATCACGCTGCCGACAGGAGAGATATCCGTCAACAAGGCTTTCGCCGAGATGTTGGGCTACAGCTGCGAGGATCTCGCGGTCAAGACCTGGCAGGAGGTGACGCATCCCGACGATATCGAGTCCAACGGCGAGACGATCGGCACGCTCCTCAACGGCGAAGCGGATTCCATTCGGTTCGAGAAGAGGTACATCGGCAGTAACGGGGCGGTCGTCTGGGCGGATGTGAGCACGGTGCTTCGACGAGGCGGCGACGGATCGCCTCTCTATTTCATCACCACCGTCGTCGACATCACTGCGCGCAAGCACGCGGAGACATTGCTGCGCGTGTCGGAAGAGCGCTTCGCGAGCGCCTTCCACGCGAGCCCGGCCGGTCTCACGATCACCCGCATCGCAGATGGGCGGTTCGTCGACGTCAACGAGTCGTTCTGCAGAATGTTCGAGTTCACACGCGAGGAGGTGATCGGACATACATCGACTGAGTTGGACATGTGGACACCTGAAGAACGAGACAGACTGATCCAGAGACAGAGAGAGGCGGGCGGGCTGGAGAGTTTCGAGCTGCAGGCCCGGGCCAAATCGGGCAGGCTGGTCCAGATTCTGTTCTCGTCAAAGCCCATCGATCTGGAAGGCGAGCCCCATCACATCACGACCATGATCGATATCACAGAGCGCAAGCGGGCAGAGGAGGAACTGAGCAAACGGAATCGGCTCGTGTCGAACATAACCGACACGAGTCCGGCGATCATCTATGTCTACGACATGGACACCCAGTGCAACGTGTATGCCAACGATGGCCTCAGAT
>JAKAHF010000153.1 GCA_021815245.1 Actinomycetes bacterium | reverse complement strand
CTCGGTGCTCTCGGTGATCATCGTCTGGGCCTTCGCGCCACACATGCCCCAGCGCACGGCGAAGGGCGCCCAGGAACAGCGCAAGTGGGAGGCCTTCCGCAACTACCTCAAAGACCTGACCCGCTACCAGGATATGGAAACGGCGAAGGAGAAGTTCGAGAAGTACCTGCCCTATGCGATCGCCTTCGGCGTGGAGAAGGATTGGGTGCGCCGGTTTGATGGCCTCACCGTGTCGTCGCCCAACTGGTATCACCCGCCCATATTCCTGCCGTATCCCCACTCCGGGCCCGGACCCGTGAGCGCGGGTCCTCTGACTCAGGGCGGCTTGGGTGGCGGCGTGGGAGGAAGCCTCGCGGGCGGCGCTGGTAGCGGTGGCGGATTCAGTCTCGACAGCATCTCCGATGGGCTCTTCAGCAGTTTGGGCAACATTTCGAGCGTGCTGACCTCGGCTCCGTCGTCCAGCGGCAAGGGTGGCGCCTTCGGTGGCGGTGGCGGTGGCGGCGGATTCGGCGGCGGTTTCTCTGGCGGCGGCGGTGGCGGCGGATTCCGCGCCGGGTAAGGAGTGGCTATGAAGACGAGGATCCTCGGCATAGTGCTTGTGGTGGTCAGCCTCGGCGTTGCCGCCTGGCTCATCACGGGTATGGTCGAATCCGATGGTTCGAAGGCGGGGTATGTGCTCGGGCTCTGCCTGTTCTCTCTGCCGTTCTTCGCGGTGGGGCTCTATCTGCTGCTCACATCGCGCGGTGAGATCAAGACCGAGACCCGCATGGACCAGCAGCGCATCATCCTCAACGCCGTGATGACTCGCGGCCGGGTGAGCATCCCCGACCTGGCGATCGAGTGCAATGCCTCGCGCGACCAGGTGAAGCAGTACATCTACGACCTCATCGGCAAGGACCTGTTCAGGGGCTACGTCAACTGGGACAGAGGAGAGTTGGTCTCGGCCGAGGCCGCTCAGATGAAAGAGGGCACCTGCCCCAATTGCGGGGGCAAGCTGGAGCTGGCCGGCAAGGGTCTGGTGCGGTGCCCCTACTGCGGCACCGAGATCTACCTCTCGGCCTCGACCGCGTCGGCGACCTATGCCGCGGCTCCGCCGGCGCCATCGGCGGCGTATCCCACGGGAGCGCCCGCGGCTGAGCCGCCCCCGCCCACCGGGGCCGGCTACAACCCTGACGGGTCGTCGGGACCGGGACAGGGCGGCGCCCAGTGAAGCTGAGCTACAAGATGTGGCTCGACCACAATGGACGAGCCTTCGGCTACGGTCCCGCTCACCTGCTCGAGGGCGTCGAGCACTGGGGCTCGCTGCGCAAAGCCGCGCAGGAACTGGGCATGTCGTACAACAAGGCTTGGCGCATCGTCCACGCCGCGGAACAACGTCTCGGCTTCGCACTACTCGACCGCACCGTAGGGGGCAGCCTGGGTGGCGGTTCGATCCTCACGCCCGAAGCGCAGGATCTCATGCGCCGCTATCGGGCCATGGTCGGGGATGTCGACGACGCGCTGACTGCGGTCTTCGCCAGGCACTTCGGCGATTGGGTGCATCCGGGCCCGGCCGAGCTTCCGCCCGTGCCGCCTGACGAGCCACCATCGGAAACCCCGGGCGGCTGAGGGTCGACGAGCCGGGATCGCGACCGAACGCCGCCAATTGGGAGAGCACAGTGACAACGCTCGATGAGGATCTGCAGGCCGCCCGCGCCTTTCACGGGCACCTTTGCCACGGCATGGTCATGGGGGTGCGCATGGCCCGCTATGGTTGCCGGGAGTTGGGCATCGACGACCCCCGTTCGTATCGTGATCTGATGGTGTATGTCGAGATGGATCGTTGCGCCACCGACGCCGTCAGCGCCACCTGCGGTGTCACCCTGGGCAAACGACGGCTGAAATTCGTCGACTACGGCAAGATGGCGGCCACCTTCGTCGACCTGGCCACCGGCAAAGCGGTGCGGCTTGCTCCTCAACCAGATGTGCCGCACGTGGCCGGCGATGTCGATCCGATCGAATTCTGGAACGACTGGACCGACGAGCGACTCTTCTCGTGCGCGCCCGTCGTGGTCGACATTCCTGAAGAAGACAAGCCGGGTAGTCGCAGCCCCCACGCGGTGTGCGCGACGTGCGGAGAACGCATCAGCAACGCGCGCGAAGTCATCAAGGATGGCCAAACGCTTTGCCGGGCCTGTGCTTTCGGAGCCTACTATCGCGTCTGACAACGTAGTACGCGTAGTCACCGGCGAGCGAGGTACCGGCAAGAGTACGCTTTGCCGGCGCGTCGCGGCAAAGGCCCGCGACGCCGGCCTGATCGTCACCGGTGTCGTGACTCACGACAACAGCGACAACGGCACGCGCCACGTGACCGATCTCCGCACCGGCGAGAACCGTCTCTTCGGCACTCAGACCCGGCCCCGTGCGGCTTTCGAGCCGAACGGGTCGCAGCGTGTCGATCCTCTCACGCCAAGCTGGATGTATGACGAGGGAGTGTTCGCCTGGGGCAACAACGCCCTGGCGCGGTCGACTCCGTGTGACCTACTGGTGATCGACGAGCTCGGACCGCTGGAGATACTCGGCGACCGGGGGTGGTTCACCGCCTTCGAGGTACTGAGCAGGCGTCAGTTCGGGGCCGCGCTCGTGGTCTGCCGTCCGGCGCTGGTCTTCGAGTTGGCGGCCCGCATCGAGGCGACGCAGCCGACGGTGTATGAGGTGAGCGTAGGGGAGCGCGACGCTTTGTTCGGCACCGTCCTTGGCGACCTACTCGGAGAAGGATGAGTGTAGCCGGGCCTGCTAGAAGTCGGTGACGACGGTAGTCTGCGACTTCGGCTTGGTGGTCGACGTCGTCTTTCCACCACTGCTGCCACCCTTGACGGTGGTCGTGGTCGTCCCGGTGCCGGTGCCCACCTGGATGATCTTGGGGAATTCCGGCCACTCGCTGTAGAAGGTCTGGGTCTTCTTGGTGCCGTCGGCGTAGGTGACCGTGCGCTTCACCCAGCACGAGCGACTCGACTGGCCCTCGGTCTCGATGAAGGTGGTGCCGGTGCCGAGCAGGGTGTTGGTCACCGTCGTCTCGGGACGCTTCTTGCCGTAGGTGAAGCCGCTGAATTGCGTTTTGACCGTGCGTCCATCATCGGTGCCGTAGAGGCTGAAGGTCGTGGTGATGCCGTCTGACGAGCCGCGCACCAGGATGTAGTGGTCGGTGTCGTTCACAAACTTGAAGTTGTATCCACCACCGGTGACCGTGGCATCACGCCCGGGCGGGTAGTGGGAGATGAAGAGAGTGTGGTTGTGCCGCTCGGTGATCTTCAGACCGGCTTCGAAGACGGCGTTGAAGAGCGTGGTCGACACCTGGCAGATGCCGCCGCCAAGAACATCCTCGAGTTTGCCCGGGCCGGTGATGCCCTTGGCGAGCTTGTAGCCGCGTTCGGGTGTGCGAGGCCCGATGGTCTTGTCGAAGTTGTACTCCTCGCCCGGAGCGAGTAGCACGTTGTTTGCGTACTTGGTGGTGATACGAACGTTGATCTGACGGTCGTACGTGCCCTCGTACTGAGTGGTGTAGCCGCCCAGCTTGTCCTCGATGCCCATGGCCTCGGCTTCTTCGGTGGTGCGGTCGGGATCGGTGGTCTTCACCGCCGCCTCGACGACACGATCGGTCGTGCTCATGGCGGCGACCGTCAATGCCTCGGCCGTAGCGGCGCCGTCGAGAGCCTTGCCGGGAATGCCCGCGACCACCCAGGCGCGCTTGCCATCACTGCTCCAGGTGGCGTCGACAGCTTCGGTCGCCACCTGGGCGCGGATCGCGTCGAAGAAGGGCTCCATCTTGGTGGTCGAGAAGTACGGCACCAGAGTCGCCACTCCATCCTTGTCCTCGGTTTTGAAGTCGAGGTAAGCGGCGATGTCCTCGGGGGTGAGGGTCCATACCTGCTCGCCGCTGACAAGTCTCAGCGAAGAGCTCAGCATGGTCTTGGTGAGGGCGACGACGTCACCCGTGTCCTCGGCCTGGACGGTGGGATCCCTGACCGTCATGGGCACCTGCACCTCGGTAGCGTGCAGCGTGAAGAGCAGGTCCTTGAGCTGCTGCCGCAGCACGGCCTGATCGACCACGTTGCCCGGCTGGCCCGAAACGACCTCGATATCGCTGCCGTTGATGGCCAGGCGTGGGTTGACCGGCGGCACGTCGACGTCTTGAGCCAACTCATCGAGAAAATGATCCATGAGTACGGTGTCGATCGTGCCGGTGAGCGCGATGTCGATGCCCGAGAAATACAGCTTGACGCGCTTGGCCGCGTTGAGAATCACGTTCTTGCCTCGCGTCACCCCCATCGCGTCAGACACGGCCTTCTCGACATCTATGTCGGTGCCGACGTCGTTGGGCATCATGGGCCAACTGTTGTCGCCGCTCTTGAGCACGATGGGGCTGCGTTGAGCAGCCTGAACATAGCGCGTGAGGGTGTTGGTCGCCTCGTCCTTGGTCAGCCCCCCCAGCTTGAGGCCCGACACGGAGACTCCCGCATGCACCTTGTTGTAGTAGATGGCCGAGTCGATGAGGTAGGCGAAGGCCACAACGGCCAATACCGAGGCTATCACGATCAGCGCACGCAACCGGCGGCGGACGACCTTGCGCCGACGCCTCTTCGCCGGATCCTCTCGCTGTTGTTGACCGCGTTCGCTCAAGACATCCCGCTTCCCATGGCCTCGTCGTCCACAAGATAGCGGATAACTAGAACTCGGTTACCACCGTGCTTGTGGTACCCGGTTTCGTCGTCGTCGTAGGCTTGATGGTGGTCGTGGTGGTCGGCCCGACCTCGATGGTCTTGGGGATCATCGGGTAGTAGCTCGAGAACTTCTCGGTCTTCTTCGTGCCGTCGGCGTAGGTGATGGTCCTCGTGACCGAGCACGACCTGCCCGACTGCCCGTCGATCTTGACGTGCGTCGTCCCAGGTTTGAGCTCGGGATTCAGTACGGTGACCTCGGTGCGCTTGTCGCCGTATGAGAATCCGCTGAAACTCCACTTGACCGAGCGGCCGTCCTTGGTGCCGTAGATGTAGAAGGTGGTGGTGACACCGTCGGAGTTGCCGATGATCCACAAGTAGTGGTCGGTGTCGTTCTTGAAGCGGAAGTTCTTGCCGCCGCCGCCGGCCACCGTGGCGTCTCGTCCGTCGGGATAGTGGCTGATGTAGAGCGAATGGTTGTGACGCTCGACTACTTTGATGCCGGCCTCGAACACCGCGTTGAAGAGTGTGGTCTATACCTGGCAGATGCCGCCGCCCAGGACCTCGTCGAGTTCGCCGCCGCCGACGATGCCCGGAGCGGTCTTGTAGCCACGATCGGCCGTGCGAGGCCCGATCACCTTGTCGAAGTTGTACTCTTCGCCGGGGGCCAGGAACTTGTTGCTCGCATACTGGGTGGTGATGCGCACGTTGACCTGGCGGTTCGCGGAGCCGCGGTAGGGCTCGGTGGTGTACGAGGCGAGCAGGTCTTTGACGCCGTAGGCCTCCGCTTTTTCGGTAGTGAACTCGGGTTCGGTCGTCTTGACCACGGCCTCGATAGTGCGGGCGTTCGTGGTGAGGGCCGCCTCGGTCATGGCGAGAGCGGTCGCATCGCGGTCGAGCTCTTCACCGAGTACTCCCGGGACGACCCAAGCCTTCTTGCCGTCCTGCTGGAATTTGGCGTTGACGGGCGCGTTCGCGACCAGTGGGGCTATCTCGTCGAGGAAGGGCACCAACTTCTCGGCCGTGAAGAAGGGCACGAGGGTGGAGACGCCATTGCGCATCTCCGACTTGAAGTCCATGAGCTGACCGATCTCAGTCGTCGTGAGACTCCACGATTGCCCGCTGTTGGTGACGGTGATCGGAGCGCTCATCATGGTCTCGGCCTGCTGCTTCGCTTCGGCGAAGTCTTCGGCGGTGACGTCGGGTTCCTTGGTGACCAAGGGGATGGACACCTCGGTGGAATGCAGCGATACGAGCAGGCTCATGAGCTCGCTCTTGAGAGTCTCACGGTCGACCACCGTGCCCGGCTGACCCTCGACCGCCTTGATCTGGCCGCTGTCCATGCTGAGGGCGGCATTGACCGGGAGCACGTCGAGCTGAGCGGCGATCTCTTGAAGACGGGTGTCGAGTTGGGCTTCATTCACCGAGCCGGTCAGCGGGAGGTCTACCTTGGAGAAGTAGAGCTTCCAGCGTTTGCCGATATCGGTGAAGAAGTTGCCCTTGCGGCTCACCTGCATGGCCTCTTCGACCGCTTTCTCGATGTCGATAGAGGCTCCGGCATCGGCCGGCATGCGCGCCCAGGACTTGTCGCCGCTCGTCAAGGTGATGGCGCTCGACTGGGCCTCGGCCACGTATCCGTCGAGGGCGGCCACGGCATCGTTC